>DASTAU010000229.1:0-5900 GCA_035712425.1 Sphingomicrobium sp. | reverse complement strand
TCGCCAATTAAAGTGGTACGTGAGCTGGGTTCAGAACGTCGCGAGACAGTTTGGTCCCTATCTGCCGTGGGCGTCGATTGTTGAGAGGAGTTGCCCCTAGTACGAGAGGACCGGGGTGAACATACCTCTGGTGTACCTGTCGTGGCGCCAGCCGCGCAGCAGGGTAGCTATGTATGGACGGGATAACCGCTGAAAGCATCTAAGCGGGAAGCCTCCCTCGAGATAAGGTATCTCAGAGTCGTGGAAGACCACCACGTTGATAGGCCGGGTGTGGAAGTGCGGTAACGCATGGAGCTAACCGGTCCTAATTGCTCATTTCGCGCTTGAGAGTCCCACCATCACCGACAGCCCTGCTGTTGGCTGGCTGGTTCTCAGCTAGATACGCCTAAGCAAGGTCGCACGATTTCTAGAATTCTTCGAAACGCCGGTCCCATAGCTTGGTGACCATAGCGTCCGTGACCCACCCGATCCCATCCCGAACTCGGCCGTGAAACCGGACAGCGCCGATGGTACTACTGCCTAAGCAGTGGAAGAGTAGGTCGTCGCCAGGCTTTGAAACCGGCGTCTCGAGGAACCCATTCGCAATGTTGAAATCGCCGTCGTCGAGGCCTAACTCGCGGCGGCGTTTTTGTTTGAGGCGAAAGCCTCGCTGATGTTGGCGCGGGGTGGAGCAGCCCGGTAGCTCGTCAGGCTCATAACCTGAAGGTCGCAGGTTCAAATCCTGCCCCCGCAACCAACGTCAAAAGCCCGCCTTCGGGGTTCGCATCAAAGTAGTGCTTCGATGGGGTCCGTTCAGCGGGCTTTCTTGTTGCCTAGGGCGTAGGCGGATGCGTCGCCTTCCACTCCATCGCCATGCGCACGCGCCGCTCGACCGAAGGATGGTCGTAGAAGACGAATTCCTCGACCGGGTTCGGGCGCGGGTAGCGATATTCGGCCGTCTTCACGAGCGCGCTCGACAGCGCGTCCGGCCGGTTCTCAGTCTCCAGCGAATAGCGGTCCGCCTGGGTCTCCAGGGTTCGCCCGAACCAGTTGGTGAGCGGGCTCGCGATCAGGCCGAACAGCGAGACCATGAACATCAGCACGGCGACGCCGCGGGGATCGGCGATTGACGCGCTGGAGCCGAAGGCGCGCGCGAACCTCGGGAAAGTCCGGTCGGCAATCCAGAACAAGACGATCGCCAGCACAGAAAAGACCAGCAAACCCCACCAGGTGTGCTTGAGCACGTAGTGGCCGATCTCGTGCCCGGTGACCGCGCGCACTTCGTCGAGCGAGGCGTTCTTCAGCGCGACGTCCGAAATCGCGACGCGCGCCGTGCTTCCGACGCCGCCGGCATTGGCGGTGAAATTGTTCGACTGGCGGGAGCCATTGTACATGAACACCCGGTCCGGCGGCACGCCGGCGCGCCCCGCCATCTCGACCACCGCGTCGCGGACCTGGCCCGGCGGAACCGGCTCATATTTGTTGAACAGCGGCTCGATCAGGATCGGTGAAACGAGGAACACGAAGGCGAGGCCCACCGCGGCCACGCCGCCCGACCACAGCCACCAGGTCTTGCCCGTGCGGCGGATCAGCCAATAGACCGCCGTCAGGAACAGCGCCATGGCAACGATCGAGATCACGGTCGCCAGCGCGTTCTGCCACAGGAAATCGCCGAACGGCTGGCTGGTTCGCCCGTAACCCTTCTCGCGCCACCAGCCGGCGTAGATCGTCCACGGCAGCGTCAGGATCGCCGAAACCAGCAGATAGACCAGGCTGACGAGAAAGGCGCGAAGGTTGCGGCGGCGCTCGGATATCCCTGCCTCGACCCGTTCGAGGACGCCCGATTTGACGATCAGCCAGGTGACCACCGCGGCGACGATCAGTCCCCACAGCAGCATCCATTCCTTGCCAACGGTATAATCGTGCGCCTTCTGCAGCGCCGCGGGCCCGAGGCTGTCGATATAGCGAGCCGTCGCCGCGTTCGGGTCGAATGCCATCTTTGCTCTCCCTCCCAATCCGAGCGGCACCGTAACGAGCAAAGCAGGAGGCGCAACGGGAACGACTGCGAGCGGCGGGCGCTTGTCTGCCAATGCCCAGGACAGCCCCAGCCCTCGCCCCGATGGAAGCGCTGCTCGCCGCCGAACTACCCCAGGGCGAGGGCTGGCAGTTCGAGCCCAAGTGGGACGGCTTTCGCTGCCTCGCCCGGCGCGACGGCGCCGAGATCACGCTGACGTCGAAGTCCGGCAAGCCGCTCGGCCGCTATTTCCCGGAGGTGATCGAGATCCTCGCCGCGGTGAAGGCGAAGCGCTTCCTGTTCGACGGCGAGCTGATCATTTCCCTCAACGACGCGCTGTCGTTCGAGGCGCTGCAGCTCAGGCTCCATCCGGCCGAAAGCCGGGTCCGCCGGCTGGCCGGCGAGACGCCCGCCGAGCTGATGCTGTTCGACCTCCTCGAGCTGGGCGGCAAATCGCTGACGGACGAGCCGCTATCGCAGCGCCGCGAGGCGCTCGAGACGTTCTTCGCCGCCAATGCCGTGCCCGGCCTCCAGCTCTCGCCCGTCACGGGCAGCCGCGACATTGCGCTCGCCTGGCTGAAGCGCAGCGGCGGCGCCCTCGACGGCGTCATCGCCAAGCGCTTGAACCTCGAATATCGCTCGGGCGAGCGGGCGATGATCAAGGTCAAGCAGCAGCGCACCGCCGACTGCGTCGTCGGCGGCTTCCGCTACGCGGAGAAAAAGAATGAGGTCGGCTCGCTGTTGCTCGGTCTCTATGACGATGAAGGTCTGCTTCACCACGTCGGCTTTACCTCGGCGATCCCGGCGAAGGAGCGGCCCAGGCTGACGAAGGATTTGCAGCAGCTCATCGCGCCGCCCGGATTCACCGGCAACGCGCCTGGCGGGCCGAGCCGCTGGAACACCGAGCGCACGACCCAATGGGAGCCGCTGAAGCCGGAGCTGGTGATTGAGGTCCGCTACGACCAGGTGACCAGCCGGCGGTTCCGCCACGGCACGGGCTTCGTCCGCTGGCGGCCCGACAAGGACCCGAACCAATGCACCTTCGAGCAGCTCGCGCCGGAACTGAAACCGTCGGAGCTCAAGGAACTGTTCGGGTGACACCGTCATTGCGAGCGAAGCGAAGCAATCCAGTGCAGCGGCTGGATTGCCGCGTCGCCTTCGGCTCCTCGCAATGACGCTGACCGATCTCTTCGACGCGCCGCTGATTGAGGGGCTCGACTATCGCGAAACGGTGATCGGACAGGGTGAGGAGCGGGCGCTGATAGAGCGGCTCGAGGCCGAGCAGCTGGCGCCGTTCCGCTTCCACGGCTGGCTCGGCAACCGCAAGACCAGGAGCTTCGGCTGGCGATACGATTTCGACGACGCGAGCTTCACCCGGACCGAACCTGTTCCCGGCTGGTTGGAACCCTTGCGGGCGAAGGCCGCGGATTTCGCGAATGTCGCGCCGGGCGATTTCGTCCACGTCCTCCTGGCCCGCTACGATCCCGGCGCAGGCATTGGCTGGCACCGGGATCGCGATGTGTTCGACCAGGTCGTCGGCGTCTCGCTCGGCACTCCCGCGACGCTGCGCTTCCGCCGCCGCGCGGGCAGCGGGTTCCAGCGCGCCAGCCTCGAGGTCGCGCCGCGCTCGGCCTATCTGCTGTCGGGAGAATCGCGCTGGGAGTGGGAACATCGCATCACGCCCGGCGAGGCCCTGCGCTTCTCGGTCACCTTCCGCACGCTGTCGGACAAGGGTAGCCGCATAGCCGGTCGAAACTGACCGGAACGGCGCGCTGCCGGAACGGTTGTGCTTGCCATGCGGCGCGTCTTGTTCCTGCTGGCATTGTCGGCATGCTCAAAAGGGCCGCAGGCGGATCTCCAATATATCAAGCAGGCGCGCTCGGTGGGCGCCGAGTGGGCGCTGGTCAATGAGCAGGCGAGCGCCGGCAAACTGACCGCGACCTACGTCGGCAGCATGCATCAATGGATTCGCCAGCAGATGGAGGCCGCGTCGAGCGCGTTGACCGAGGCCGACACGCGCTACGCGATGGAGATCCACGCCCTCCTCGCCCAGCCCGACGATGCCGCGCCCGAGGAGCTGCGCGCCCATGTCGCGAAGCTCAAGCAGATCGAGGACGATCTTGAATCCGCTTGAGCTGACGCTCGGCATCATGACCGCGGTCGGCGGCTTCGTCGACATCAGCGAGCTCGTCTTCGCCGCCAAGGCCGGCTCGACCTTCGGTTACGCCCTCATCTGGGTGTTCGCCTTCTCGACCATCGGCATCATCGTGTTCAGCGAGATGAGCGGCCGCGTCGCGGCGGTCGCCAAGCAGCCGGTGTTCAACCTGATGCGCCACCGGCTCGGGCTCAAGCTCGGGCTCGTCACGCTGGCCGCGTCGATCATCAGCAATCTCATCACCTGCGCCGCCGAGATCGGGGGCGTGTCGCTCGTCCTCAACTATCTGGCCGGCTGGCCCTATTTCCTCATGGCCGTCGCCATGACGGTGCTGCTCATCGCCTCGATCTGGATCCTGCCATTCAAATGGATCGAGCGGACGTACGGGCTGCTCGGCCTGTTCATGATCACCTTCGCGGTCGCGCTGGTCGCGATCCATCCGCCGTGGGATAAGCTCGCCGGCGGCTTCATCCCGCAGATCCCGCATGGCCTCAGCAGCAAGGAGCTGCTGAACTTCGGTTATTTCATGGTCGCGATCGTGAGTGCGGTCATGTTCCCCTACGAGGTCTATTTCTACTCATCCGGCGGGATCGAGGAGGAGTGGGGGCCGAAGGACATCATGACCAACCGCATGACCGCGATCCTGGGCATGGGCCTGGGATCGCTCCTGGCCATCGCGATCCTCTCCAACTCGGCGCAGTTGTTCGCCGGGGTGAATGTCGACCCGGAGATTCCCGGAAGCGCAGCGCTCGAAGCGGCCATCCCGTTCGGCAAATGGGGGCTGATCCTCGCGCTGCTCGGCATGTTCTTCGCGATCGCCGGCGCCGCGGTCGAAACCTGCATGGCCAATGCATATTCGATCGCCCAGTTCTTCGGCTGGATGTGGGGCCGCCACAAGAAGCCGTGGGAAGCGCCGCGCTTCACCATCACCTGGATCGCCTTGTTCCTGGCCGCTTTGGCAATCGTCCTGACCGGCGTCGACGTAATGATGCTGGTCGAGTTCGCGATCCTGTTCTCGATTCTGGTGCTGCCGTTTACCTACCTTCCGCTGCTGCTCCTTGCGGGCGACAAGAGCTACATGCGTGAACATGTGAACGGCCCCGTCGCGAAAAGCCTGGGCTGGCTCTATTTCGTGATCATCACCGCCGCCGCCCTCGCCGCGCTTCCGCTGTTCTTCCTGACTTCGGGAGGCAGCGGATGAAGCCCGACGGGAAGCTCAAGCTGGTCAGCCAACTGCTCGACCTGCCGCTGCTCGACAGCGAGGGCAAATATTGCGGGATCGTCGACGACGTCGAGCTGGTCGGCGGAGCGGGCAAGGCGCTTGAGCTCAAGGCCTTGCTGGTCGGTCCCGGCGCTTATTCGGGCCGCCTGCCGCGCTGGGCGATGTGGCTGGTCGGGAAGGTCGCGGGGACCCGCGTGACGCGCATCCCGCTGGGCCGCATCCGGACGATCAGCGATTCGGTGCACCTCGAGCGTCCCGGCGACGAGCTTGGCCTGCACCGGAGTGAGAAAGCGGCGGCCAAGTGGATTCCGCGGGAAGGAGCGCTCTGAGATGCGGCTGTCCGAGCTTCGCGACAAAAAGGTCCGAACGCTCGACGGCGAAGCGCTCGGGCGGGTCCACGAAGTGCATTGCGACAAGGGCAAGGTCGTCGCGCTGATGTGCGGGCCCGGCAGCTTCATCGAGCGCTGGACGGGGCAATCGCGCGGCCGCCGGGTCGAGTGGAGCGCGGTTCGCCGGATCGAGCGCGACGC
>DASTAU010000228.1:0-5183 GCA_035712425.1 Sphingomicrobium sp. | reverse complement strand
GCATGGACGATCTCGGTGCGGCCATGCTGCTTGTGGCCGAGACGCAGGCGTTCCTCAGCGGCTTCGAACAAGGTGCGCAGCAGCGTTCGCTTCCATTCGTTCCACACGCCCGGGCCGACCGCGCGAATGTCGACGACCGTCAGGATCAGCAGGAGCCGAAGCCGCTCCGGGCTCTGTACCTGGCGGACGAAATCCTCGATCGTCTTGGAATCGGCGAGGTCGCGCTTGAACGCGGTCGATGAGAGCAGGAGATGATAGCGGACCAGCCACGAAACGGTCTCGGTTTCCGCGGGGTCGAGACCGAATCGGGGACAAAGCTTCAGTGCGATCTCCGAACCGATGACGCTGTGATCACCCCCGCGGCCCTTGGCAATGTCGTGGAGCAGCACGGCGACATAGAGGACGCGCCGCGACGCGATCTGCTTGAAGATTGCGGTCGAGATTGGATGGTCCGTCTTGAGCTCGCCGCGCTCGATCGTCGCGAGCAGGCCGATGGCCCGGATCGAATGCTCGTCGACCGTATAATGGTGGTACATGTCGAATTGCATCTGGGCGACGACCCGGCCGAAGTCGGGAACGAAGCGGCCGAATACGCCGGCCTCGTTCATCCAGCGCAGAACCAGCTCGGGATGATGGATCGCTGTCAGAACTTCCAAGAACAGGGCGTTGGCGCGAGGATCCTGTCGGACTCCGCGGTCGATTAGTACGGCGTCGCGCGTCGCGGTGCGCATCGCGGTGGGATGGATTTCCAGCTGCTCGCGAGCGGCGATCGCAAAGATTTCCAGCAGGCGGACTGGATCGCCACGGAAAAAGTCGTCCGAGGGAATGGAAATACGTCCCCGGTCCAGTACGAACCCCGCCAGGCGCTTTGGCCTGCGACGAATGGTGGGGAGAGCGAAGCGGAATCCTTTCCTTCCCAACTGCTCGTCGAGTTGAGCGAGGAACAATCCGGTCAGGTCGCCGACAGTCTTCGCGTTGAGGAAGTAGAATTGCATGAACCGCTCGACCGCCGATTTCCCGGGCCGGTCGGCGTAGTTCATCAGCTCGGCGATGCGTGGCTGATGTTCAAAGCTCAGACGCTCCTCGGCGCGACCCGCCAGCAAATGGAGGTGGCAGCGGACTGCCCAGAAGAAGCGTTCGGCGCGGTCGAAACGCTTTAACTCGGCAGCGGTGAGAAGCCCTGCGCCGACGAGATCAGCGGGCCGTTCGACCTGGTGGACGTACTTGCCGATCCAATAGAGCGTGTGGAGGTCGCGAAGCCCCCCCTTTCCGTCCTTGACGTTGGGCTCGACCACGTAGCGGCTGTCGCCCATTTTCACGTGCCGCTCGTCGCGTTCGGCGAGCTTTGCGGCGACGAACTCGGCGGCCGTTCCGGCGACCACCTCCCTTCGGAAGCGGCGCATGGCTGCGTTGAACAATTTCTCGTCGCCCCACAGCCAGCGCGCCTCAAGGAAGGCGGTGCGCACCGTCATATCTTTCTTCGCCAGCGCAATGAGCTGGGAAGTCGACCGCACGGAATGACCGACCTTGAGTTTAAGGTCCCACAGCACGTGAAGGATCGCTTCGGCCGCGCGCTCCTGCTCGGGCGTCGCGGCCTTCGCGGTCAGGAACATGAGGTCGAGGTCGCTGAACGGCGCCATCTCGCCTCGACCGGTGCCGCCTAATCCCGCGAGCGACATTGGATCGGTCGGCGCCTGCTCAAGCATCCGGTCGAGCGCAAAGTCATGGGCGAGCCGAATGACCTGGTCGTGCAGGAACGCCGTCGCCCGGGCGGCGGCCCTTCCGTCACCGGGCCGTTCGCCGAGCCGGCGCGCGACTTCCGCGCGACCGGAAGCAAGAGCTTCCGAAAGAATTTCGATCGCGTTCGAGGAAAGCTTCTTGCCTGGCTTAAGCGAAGCGAGTCGGTCGGCAACCGCGCGGCGATCGATGATCGCGCGGCGGTCGTCGATGTCGAGGAAGCTCATGCGCCCTGCTCTGAAGCCAGTCTCTTGAGGCGATACAGCTCCTCGAGCGCTTCGCGGGGGGTGAGGCTGTCCGGATCTATTTCGCCCAGCGCCGTCGCGACCGGATCTGGACCATGCTCGGGCTCGGTGGCTGCCGCGAAAAGCGGCAAGTCATCGAGACCGGCCGCGATTCCGCCCGTCGCGTCGCGGCCCGCCTCGAGCTTGGAAAGTACAGATCGCGCGCGAGCGACTACGGCGGGAGGCAGGCCGGCCAGCTTGGCGACCGCGATTCCATAGCTTCGGTCAGCGGCGCCGTCGGCGACTTCGTGCAGCAGGACGAGATCGCCCTTCCACTCGCGAGCGCGGACATGATGGAGCGAAAGGCAGTCGAGACGCCCGGCTAGGCGCGTCAGCTCATGATAGTGCGTCGCGAACAGCGTCCGGCACTTCACCTGGTCATGCATCGCCTCGACGACAGCCCAGGCGATCGCGAGGCCGTCATAGGTGGAGGTGCCGCGGCCGATCTCGTCGAGGATGACGAGGCTCTTCGGCGTCGCCTGGGCGAGGATGGCGGCGGTCTCGACCATCTCGACCATGAACGTCGAACGGCCGCGAGCGAGATTGTCGGATGCGCCGACGCGGCTGAACAGGCGATCGACGATGCCGACCTTCGCCCGAGCCGCGGGGACGAAGCTTCCGGCCTGCGCGAGCAATGCGATCAGCGCCGTCTGCCGGAGGAAGGTCGACTTGCCGCCCATGTTCGGGCCGGTGATGAGCCACAACCGGTCGCTCGAGCCCATCGACAAATCGTTGGCGACGAAGCGGTCGCCCGACCGACCCAGCGCTGCCTCGACTACAGGGTGCCGGCCCGCATCGATTTCGAGACAGGGTTCGTCGGTGAGGTGCGGGAGTGTCCAGCCGCCTTCCGCAGCGCGATGGGCATGGCTGGCCGCGACGTCGATTCGCGCAATGGCCTCGGCAGTCGCCGTGATCTGCGGTGCCGCCGCGATAGCTAGCTGCGTTAGCTCCTCCGCGTGAGCGCTTTCGGCGGCGAGGGCGTGCGCGCCGGCCTCGATCACCCGGCTCGCCTCCTCGTGGAGTTCGGGCGAGTTGAAACGGACCACGCCTGCAAGCGTCTGGCGATGCGTGAACCCGCTCTCGGGAAGCATCAGCTTGTCGGCATGCTTCGCCGAGACCTCGACATGATAGCCGAGGACGGCATTGTGCCGGATCTTCAGCGAGCTGATGCCGGTCGAATCACGGTAACGAGCTTCGAGGGCCGCGATGGCTCGGCGCCCGTTCGATGCCGCATCGCGCAGCGCATCGAGCGCCGCATCATAACCCTCGGCGATATAGCCTCCCTTCGAGGCGTCGATCGGCGGCGATTCGACGAGCGCGATTCGAAGCCGGTCGACGAGCGCAGCATGGCCGCCAAGATGCGGCAGCAGTTCGTCGAGGAGCTTCGGCCGGTCGAGTTCCATCTCAAGTTCGGCGCGGAGCGCGGAAGCGCCGGCGAGCCCATCGCGAAGCAAAGCGAGATCGCGCGGACTTCCGCGCCCCGCTGCCAGGCGCGCCAGCCCGCGAGAAAAATCGGGCATGGCCTTGAGCGCTGAGCGGACGCGTTCGCGGCGAATGGCATCTTCGTTGAGCCACGCGACCAGGTTAAGACGGTGCTCAATCGCCCGGCGATCGGTGAGCGGCGCGGCAATATCTTCGCAAAGCAGTCGGCGCCCCGCGGCGGTCTGGCAGCGGTCTATCTCGCCGAGCAGGCTTCCGGCCACGCTCCCGCTCACCGAGCGAGTGAGTTCAAGACTCTCACGCGTCGCCGCATCGATCGCCATGTGCGCCGAGCGGCTGATGCGGCGCGGGGCATCGAGCAGGATGCCCGCACCTTTCTGGGTTGCGTCGAGATAAGCGAGGAGCCCGCCCGCCGCAGCAAGATCTGCTCGGGACGGAGAGCCGAGGCCGTCGAGCGTCGCCAAACCGAAGCGGCTCTTGAGCGCCCGTTCGCCCGCGAGACTGTCGAATCCGCCCTTGCCCGCGGACGTGCGGATTCCGGGCACGGACGCATCGGCTATCGTCTCGGCGGGCGATAGCCGCGCCAGCTCGGCCGCTAGCTCACCGGGTCCGCAGCTCACCAGCTCGAAGCGCCCTGTCGAAATGTCAGCGGCGGCGATCGCCCATTCGTCGCCCGCGCGCCCGATCGCGGCTAGCCAGTTGGCGGAGGACGATTCGAGAAGCGTTTCCTCCGTCAGCGTTCCGGGAGTGACGAGGCGGATGATCGCGCGTTCGACGAGCGCCTTTGATCCCCGCGCCTTGCGGGCTTCGGCGGGGCTTTCGGTTTGCTCGGCAATGGCGACGCGATGCCCTGCCTTGATCAGCCGGGCGAGATAGGATTCCGCCGAATGAGCGGGAACGCCGCACATCGGGATCGGCTCCCCGCCGTCTTCCCCGCGTTTGGTGAGCGCAATGTCGAGACAGGCCGACGCGACCTTGGCGTCGTCGAAGAACAGTTCGAAGAAATCGCCCATCCGATAGAAGAGCAAGGCGTCCGCCGCCTCCTCCTTGAGGCGTCGGTACTGGGCCATCATCGGCGTTGGGGCGTCGGCACGGGCCATCGCCCGTGAGCCTAGCGGTTTCGCGACCGGCGCGAAATGCACTAAGGCCCCCCTCCATGTCGGAATCCAACGTCAAATATACCGAAGCCGAAGCGCTCGAATTCCACGCCCACGGGCGGCCCGGAAAGCTCGAGGTCATCGCCACCAAGCCAATGGCGACGCAGCGCGACCTCAGCCTAGCTTATTCGCCGGGAGTCGCGGTGCCGGTGCGAGCGATCGCCGAGAATCCGACCTGCGCTTACGATTACACGAGCAAGGGCAATCTCGTCGCAGTCATCTCGAACGGAACGGCGATCCTCGGCCTCGGCAATTTGGGCGCGCTGGCCTCGAAGCCGGTGATGGAAGGCAAGGCGGTCCTCTTCAAGCGCTTCGCCGACGTCGATGCGATCGACGTCGAGGTGAAGACCGAGGACGCTCAGCGATTCATCGACGCCGTCGAACTGCTCGAGCCGAGCTTTGGCGGAATCAACCTCGAGGACATTGCGGCGCCAGACTGCTTCATCATCGAGCAGACGTTGCGCGAACGAATGAACATCCCGGTCTTCCACGACGACCAGCACGGAACTGCGATCATCACGGCCGCGGGCCTCATCAACGCCTGCCTTCTCACGAACCGGAAGCT
>DASTAU010000227.1:0-8016 GCA_035712425.1 Sphingomicrobium sp. | reverse complement strand
CGCAGAGTCGAGCACACGCGGCGTCGATTCAACCGTAAACTTTCCCATCCCGAAAATGGGCAAGGTTGGGCAGGCGGAGGAGGGGCGCCGCGGCATCCTTGCCGGGCACCCCTCTCGGCTTATTTCTTCTTCTGCTCGGCGATGTGGAACGCGTACCAGGGATCCTTGACCGCCGGGATCGTCTTCAGCACGCGTTCGACCAGCTTACCGTTCACCTTCTCGACACGGCGGATATAGAAGTTCTGGATGAGCTCGCGCGTATCGGGGTCGACTTCGACCGGCCCGCGCGGACTCTTCCAGGAATAGCCCTTGATCGCCGCCATCATCTTGTCGGCATTACGGACCCCGCCGCTGGCCTTCAGCATGTGGAAGATCATTGTCATGCCGTCATAGGCTTCGACATGGATGAAGCTCGGCTCGCCATTGACCATCTGGTTGCCGTATTTCGCCACCATCGCCTTGACGAACGCCTTGTTCTCGGGATTGTCGAGATCGGGCCCGTAATCGGAGATGTTGAGCGTGCCGATCGCGGTATCCCCCAGCGCCGGGAGATCGAATTCGGCGCCGACCGTGCCCATCAGCTCCATGCCTTCCTTGGCGAAGCCGCGGTTGTGGAAATCCTTCACCGTCGAGATGGACATCGGCCCGCCGGGCATGAAGCCGACCAGGCAATCCGGCTTGTTCTCCTGGACGTGCTGGAAATAGCTCGAGAAATCGACCGTCCCCATCGGCACGCGGATGGGGTCGAGCATCTTGCCGCCGCCCTTGGTGAAGCCATAGGTGAAGGCGTCGATCGCGTCCTGCCCCGGCGCGTAATCGGCGACGAACATCTCGCAGGTCTTGCGCTTCTCCGACAAGGCAAATTGCGCAAGGGGGTAAAGCGATTGCCACTGGGTGAAGCCCGCGCGCACGTAATAGGGCGATTTGGAGGTGACGAACGAAGTGGCGGAATTGAAGATCACGAACGGGATCTTCGCCTCGTTGATGACGTCCGCCATCGCCAGCACGGTGGTGGTGAATTCGAGTCCGCCGAGGATCGCGACCTTGTCGCGCACCACCAGCTCTTGCGCGAGCTGACGCGCGCGCGGCGGGTTGTCGCCGCCCGCGTCGCGGAAGATGATCTCGACCTTCGGGTTGCCGTTCTTGCCGTTGTATTGCTCGAGGAAATAGTTGATCGATTGCTCGAAGCTCTTACCCCAATTGGCGTAGGGGCCCGAGGTCGTGCCGAGAATGCCCACCTTGATGGGCTCGGCCGCGGCCGCGCCGCCGGTCATTGCCCCGGCTGCGATGAGCAAAGCCGATGCCGTCACGACAATTCGAAAAGTCCCGTTCATGCTTCCTCCCTGCGACGCTTCGCGAATTCACCTGTCCCGTCACGCGTCGGCTTTGTTGTTGTTTTCGCGCCGGATCAAGCCCCTCCGGCGCGCTGATGGCGGCGCCTATTTTTTCTGGGCGCCGATATGGAGGGTGTGCCACGGGTCCTTCATCGCCTTGAAGGTCTCGAAGGCGACGTTGCCGAGCTTGCCGTCCGGCAGTCTCTCGACCCGGCGGATATAGATGTTCTGCACGAGCTCGCGTGTTTCCGGGTCTACTTCCACGGGGCCGCGTGGGCTCTTCCACGAATAGCCTTTGGCGGCCGCCATCATCTTGTCGAGATCGCGCTTGCCGCCCGTCGCGCGCAGCATCCGGAACAGGATCTCCATGCCATCATAGGCCTGGACGTGGATGAAGCTCGGCAAGCTGCCCGCCATCTTGTCGCCGTAGCGCGCGACCATTTCCTTGACGAAAGCCTTGTTCTCGGGGTTGTCGAGATAGGGCCCGTAATGAAGCGAGGTCACCGTGCCGATCGCCGCATCGCCCACCGCTGGGAGATCGTATTCCGGCGTCTCGCCCGAGCCCATCAACTGAATCCCCTGCTTGGAAAAGCCACGCTCGGCAAAGCCTTTGAGCGTGCCGGCCGACATCGGCCCGCCCGGCATGAAGGCGACGAGGCAATTGGGCCCGTTATCATGCACGCGCTGGAAATAGCTGGAGAAGTCGGTGGTTCCCATCGGCACGCGAATGGTGTCGAGCATCTTGCCGCCGCCATGCGTGAAGCCATAGCTGAACGCGTCGATCGCATCCTGACCGGGCGCATAATCGGCAACGAACATCTCGCAGGTCTTGTATTTCTGCTGCACTGCCCACTGCGCCAACGGATAGAGCGATTGCCATTGCGTGAAGCTCGCGCGCACGAAATTGGGCGATTTGTCGGTCACCACCGAGGTGGCCGAGTTGAAGATGACAAAGGGGATCTTCGCCTGGTTGATGAGATCGGCCATGGCGAGAACGGTGGTGGTGAATTCGAGCCCGCCCAGCACCGCGACCTCGTCGCGCACGATGAGGTCCTGCGCCAATTGCCGCGCCCGCGGCGGGTTGTCGCCGCCGACGTCGCGATAAAGGACCTCGATCTTGGGATTGCCGTCCTTGCCGTTGTGCTGATCGAGATAGAGGTCGATCGATTGCTGATAGCTCCGTCCCCAATTCGCGTAAGGCCCGGAGGTCGTAACCAGAATGCCGACCTTCACCGGGTCCGCGGCTTGGGCCGGGATCGCCATGCCCACGCTCAGCGCCACCGCCGCTGCCCAGAGTGTTGAGTGGGACACGCGCCTCATAATGTTCCTCCCTTGGTCGCGGCTGCGATTTTTGGTTGCCGCGTCAACGACCAACCTATATCAGGGGGGCTCGCATTGCAATTTCAACGAGCCGCTGCGGCGGGATCGGCGAGGCAAGCGAAGCGGGGAGGTCGAGCCCGAATGCTGAAACTTGCGGCAACCGTAGTCGCGCTGCTCGTCGACGGCGTCGCGTATGGCATGATCCTCTTCCTCATGTCGGTCGGCTTGACCATCACCCTCGGCGTGATGCGCATCGCCAATCTCGCCCATTGCGCCTTCGCAATGGTCGGCGGGTACATCGCCTTCGCGCTGGTCTCGTCCGGGCATTTCACTCTGTTCTCGGCTTTACCCCTCGCTGCGGCGGCAACCATGGTGCTGGGCGCGGCGCTCGAGCGCTCGGTCTATCGCTGGGTCTACAGCACCGGTCAGCTCGGTCAGATCCTCATGACCATCGGCCTAGTCTTCGTGGCGGTGGCCGCGGCCAACCTCTTCTTTGGGTCCAATCTCAACGCCATTCCCCTGCCGGGCTGGATGTCCCAGACCTGGGTCTACGGTGCGATCGCTTTCTCGGCCTATCGCGCCTTCATCATCGCCGCGAGCATCGTCATCGCCGGGGTGCTGTGGCTCATCCTCGAATTCACCGATTTCGGCGCGCAGCTTCGCGCCGCGGTCGACAATCCGCGCATGGCGCGCTGCGTCGGCATCGACGTGCCATGGGTGTTCTCGATCACCTTCGCCGTCGGCTGCGGCCTCGCCGCCGCGGCTGGCATCCTTGGCACGCAGATCATGCCGCTCGAGCCGTGGTACGCGCTCGAATATCTCGTGCCGATTCTGATGGTCGTCGCGGTTGGCGGGCTCGGCAGCCTCAAAGGCTCGTTCTATTCGGCGCTGGTCTTGGGACTCGTCGATACTTTTGGCCGGTACTACGTACCGGCGGCCGGTGCCTTCGTGATCTATTTTGCCGTGCTCGTTCTGCTGCTGTGGCGCCCGCAGGGCGTCTTCGCGAGGGTTTGAGACGATGAGCGTCGTCGACGCGAAAAGGCTCGATGCGGCGCGCAACGGCTTCACGCGCCATCGCCTCTCCTGGCTCGATGCCCTGCCGTTCCTCTTCGCGGTCGTGGTCTATTTCGGCGCCAATCGCTACCTTCCGCTCGGGACTCAGGTGATGATCCAGATCACCTTCGCCCTCTCGCTCGATCTCGCGCTGGGCTATGGCGGCATCGATTCCCTCGGCCATGTCGTGTTCTTCGGCATGGGTGCCTATGCGGCAGGGCTCTTTGCGATGCATGTCTCGTCCGATCCGGTGCTGGGCCTTGCGATCGCCGCCATCGTCGGCGCGCTGACGGGCTTGCTCACCGGCCCCCTGGTGCTGCGCACGCGCGGCCTCACCCTCGTCATGCTGACGCTTGCGGTTGCGACCATGGTTCAGCAACTCGCCAATGCCAATGCAATGAAGCCGATCACGGGCGGGGCGGATGGCCTCTTCGGCTATCATCTTACGCCGCTGCTCGGGCTCTTCACTTTCGATCTCGCCGGCCAAACCGCCTATTGGTACAGCCTCGCCGTGGTGGCCTTTACCTTTTTCGTCTGCAAGATCGTGGTCAATTCGCCCTTCGGCCTCGCAATCCGCGGCATTCGCGACAACCCGGTGCGCATGCGCATGCTCGGCGTTCATGTAACGACGCGGCTCGTGACGCTCTATTGCATCTCGGGCGCGCTTGCGGCGATTGCCGGGGCGCTTTCGGCGCAGGTCACGACGCTCGTCGGGCTCGACAGCTTGGCGTTTCTCTTGTCTGGCAACGCGCTCGTCATGCTGATCCTCGGCGGCACCGGCAGTCTCTACGGGGCGATCATCGGCGCCACGATCTTCGTCGTCCTCTCTGATCGGGCGGCGGCGATCGATCCCTTCAACTGGCTGTTCGCGATCGGCTTCCTGCTCATCTTTGCGGTGCGCTTCGCGCCGCAGGGGATCGTCGGTCTCATCGCCGATTGGTGGCGCCGTCTCGATGGCTGGCGGAACCGGGCATGAGCGAGGCTGCGCTGTCCATCGCCGGGATTTCCAAGAATTTCGGCGGGCTCCGAGTCGCGCGCAGCATCTCGCTGTCCTTGGCGATCGGCGCGCGCCACGCGCTGATCGGCCCGAACGGCGCGGGCAAGACCACGCTCGTCAATATCATGAGCGGGTTGCTCCAGCCCTCGGCCGGCACGATCCATCTCGCCGGCACCGACATCACCCATGTCTCGCCCGAGCGCCGCGTCGCGCTGGGGCTTGCGCGCACCTTCCAGATCAGCTCGCTCTTCCCGACCCTCACGGTCGCGGAGAATGTCGGCCTTGCCTTCGAGGCGCGGTTCGGGCTCGATCGCCGGCTCTGGGGCAGCGTGCGCAAGGCCGCGCCGGTCGTCGACGGCGCGGCGGCGCTCTTGCACAGTCTCGGGCTGCTCGACCTCGCCGGCAAACGAGTCGCCGACCTGCCTTATGGCCAGCGCCGCCTCGTCGAGATCGCCCTCGTCCTTGCCTTGGAGCCCAAAATTCTGCTGCTGGACGAGCCGGCGGCGGGGCTCGCGGCGGCGGATCGCGGGGCGCTGCTCGATCTCCTCTTGAAGCTTCCCGAGGCGCTGACGATCCTCGTGATCGAGCACGATATGAGCCTCGTTTTCCGGCTCGCGCAGAGGATCACGGTTCTCGTCGAAGGCGCGGTGCTGACCGAGGGCACAGTCGCCGAAATTCGCGCCGATCCGCGCGTGCGCGACGTCTATCTGGGGAGCCGCGCCCATGGCTGACCTGCTTCGCCTCGACGACGTGACCGCGGGCTATCGCGACACGGTCGTGCTCGAGCGCGTCTCGGTCGCGATCAGTGCGAACGAGGCGTGGGCGCTGCTCGGGCGCAACGGCGTCGGCAAGACGACGCTGCTCATGACCGTGATGGGCCTGACCAATCTCAATTCGGGCGCGGTCGTCTTCGACGGGCGCGATATTGCGGCGCTCGACACGCATCGCCGTGTTCAGGCGGGGATCGGCTACGTCCCGCAAGAGCGCGAGATCTTTCCCTCGCTCACGGTCGACGAGAATCTGCGCGTCGCGCGCCGGGCGGGCGAATGGACGCGCGAGCGCGTCTACGACCTCTTCCCGCGGTTGGCCGAGCGGCGCCGGAATTACGGCAATCAGCTTTCGGGCGGCGAGCAACAGATGCTCGCGGTCGGGCGCGCCCTTGTCGGCAATCCGCGTCTGCTGCTGCTCGACGAGCCGTTCGAGGGCTTGGCGCCCGTCATCATCGACACCCTCGCCGCCGCGCTGACGCGTCTGCGCAGCGAGAGCAACATCGCGACCGTGCTTGTCGAGCAGCAGGTGGAGATCGCGCTCGAAATGACCGAGAACGTCCTGGTTCTCGACAAGGGTCAGATCGTCTGGCAAGGCGAAAGCTTGAGCCTCGCCGCCGACCGCGAACGGCTCGCCTCGCTGGTCGGCTTGCAGGAGGCGGAGGTGCCGCGCTAGCAGACTTGAAAAGTCTATTCGGCTTAGACGATCAAAAGCCCTCTCCGCCCTTGGGGGCGGAGAGGGTTGGGTGAGGTGGGGGCGAGTCCAAAGAGCGCTTGATTGTCTCCATCACACCCTCGATGTTCTCGACGACATCGTTGTTCCAGAACCGAATCACCCGATATCCATAACGCGCGAGTTCCCGAGTGCGAGCTTCATCGGCCTTCGCGCGCATCACATGCTGGCCGCCATCGAGCTCGATGACCAGTTTGAGGGCTGGACAGGCAAAATCGGCAACAAAGCGGCCGATCGGATGTTGGCGCCGGAACCGCCAGGGCAAGTTGCTCTCGCGCAAGGCGCGCCAAAGCTTGCGCTCGACATCGGTCGCGTTGCGGCGCAGCCGCCGCGCAAGATCGTTTTTGGACGCAAGTCTCGCACCGGGGCAGCCCACCTCATCCCAACCCTTCTCCGCCCTCCAGGGCGGAGAAGGGCTTTCTCGACGTCCATAGCCGGCGGGGATGAGCTCCGCTGACGCTGACGCCTACGCGGCGGAAGAGCCGTCGGGCCTCACCTTGTTGCGCGCATAGCCCGCGAGCGCCTCGGAGACGGCGAAGCCATCCTCCATCTTGAAGCCCATCGCCTCTTCATAGGCGCGCCTCACATGCTCCGGCTGACCTTGCTGGAAGACGAAGCGGGTCGGCGAGACATTGTCGGAGACATTGACCTTCAACATCTCCTCGCGGGTGAGGCCCTCGATGAAGAGCTTGCGGCCGACGATCGGGAGGGGCACCGAGCTGTTGATCTTGGCCTCGCGGATGATGGCCTTGGGATCGCCGCCCTTGGCGATGGTCTCCATGTCCTCGAAGAAACGGTTGCGGATCATGGTGATGCCGCGGTCGCTGCGCGCGAGATGTTCTTGGCTGCGGTCGGCGATGACGCCTTGTCCGATCCAGGCGGCGAAATCCTGGTTCATCACGCCGCCCGTCAGCCACTCGCCGGTCTTCTCGTCGGTGACCGGCCCGATCCAATAGGGGATCGAGTTCTGCACGTAAGGCTCGCGATCCTTGGGCACGCGGTTGAAGAACCAGCCGACGCTGAGCGTGTTCTCGTCATCGACCGGCACGCGCCACTCGAAATGCCCGCCGGTGAAGAGGCAATTGGGCCAAAGGCAAACTCGGCCGACGCTCCAGAGCGGGTTGTTCTCGTCGGTGTCCTCGCGCACGCGCTTGTAGACATAGCCGTAATCGAATTCCTCAAAGCCGACTTTCACGTGCTTGGCGCCGTAGGGGCCGATCTTGCCTTTGAGGCGCACGCCGCCCCAATTCGCGTGCATCCACTCGAAATGCACGGGGTCGATCGAGTTCTCCT
This sequence comes from Sphingomicrobium sp., assembly GCA_035712425.1. Classification (GTDB taxonomy): domain Bacteria; phylum Pseudomonadota; class Alphaproteobacteria; order Sphingomonadales; family Sphingomonadaceae; genus Sphingomicrobium. The sequence continues at coordinate 519 of DASTAU010000227.1, read as the reverse complement.
GGCATTGGAACCAGTTGCACGGGATCGCGGAGAACACGATCTGGACGAAGCCGTTCTTCCAGTTGAAGGGTTCCCAATCGGGGAGGAGCGGCGCGGGTTTCGGGCCCATATAGGCCCAGAGCAGCCCGGCTTTCGCCTCGACCGGATAGGCTTTGATCGGCGTCTTGTCCTTGTAGCGCGAGCTCGGGTCGACCGTATCGTCGAAAGGCTGCTCGAGACAGCGGCCTTCCTCGTTGAACAGCCAGCCATGATAGTGGCAGCGCAGGCCGCATTCCTCGGCGAAGCCGAACGCCATGTCGGCGCGGCGATGCGGGCAGTGGCGGTCGACGAGGCCGTAGCGGCCGCCCAGATCCTTGTAGAGGACGAGATTTTCGCCCAGGAGCCGCACGCGCTTGGTGGCCTTCTCCTCGAGCTCGGCGACCGCGGCGATCGGATACCAATAGCGGCGCAGCAAATCACCCATCGGCGTGCCGGCGGCAGTTTGCGTCAAGGTTTTGTTGTTGGCTTCGGTCAGCATGA
>DASTAU010000226.1:0-2417 GCA_035712425.1 Sphingomicrobium sp. | reverse complement strand
TCGGTGAGGAAAAGCTCCTGGTGCTGCTGCTCGTGATTGATGCCGAGCTCGACGAGCTGCAGTGCCGCCGACGGAAGGCCCGGAAGAGCGCTCTCCAGCGCTTCGTCAACGTGAGCGCGATAGGCGCGAACCTCGTCGAGCGAGGGACGGCTAAGCATTCCCCGCTTCGGGCGCGCGTGCCTTGGCCCTTCTGCCTCGTAATAGCTGTTGAACAGGAAGCCCCAATTCTCGTCGAATGGCAGGTAAGCCGGCGCGTGATCCCGAAGGATGAAGGTCTCGAAGAACCAGGTGGTATGCGCGAGGTGCCATTTGGCCGGAGAGGCATCAGGGAAGGGTTGAATCGTCGCGTCGGCATCGCTGAGCGGCGCGGCGAGATCGAGCGTCAACTTGCGGGTGGCGAACAGCTGCTCGCCCAGCGCCCCGAGGGTCGGTCGCGAATCCTCCCTGGCCATTGGAGAGACGCATTGCCACCAAACGGCAGTCGGGGCCAGCTAAAAGTTCTCTAAATGTTCCGCATTTGCGGCTATTCGCCGCGCGTTGCGCCCGGTTGCCAGAGAATATCCCCGCCTTCGCGAGCTGCGACGAAGCGCGCGGCCACGAACAGATGGTCCGACAGCCGGTTTAGATAAGCGAGCAGCTGGGGATTCAGCGGCTCCCTCTCGTTCAGCGCAACGGCGACCCGCTCGGCGCGGCGGACGATCGCACGGGCGAGGTGTAGCGCGGCAACGGCTGGAGACCCGCCTGGCAGGATGAAGCTTTCCAGCGGCGCAAGTCCAGTGTTCATCAGATCGATGTCGCGTTCGAGCCTTTCGACTTGCGATGCGACGATCCTCAGCGCTCCGTCGATCGCTCCCGGCGTTGCGACATCGGCGCCGAGGTCGAACAAATCGTTTTGGATTTCGAGCAGTTGGTCGGCGACCGGCCCACCGTCGAGCGCGGCCACCGCGACGCCGATCGCGGCATTGGCTTCATCGACCTCGCCGATCGCGGTCATCCTGAGGCTCGACTTGCTCACTCGGCTGCCGTCGACGAGCCCGGCGCTGCCGCCGTCGCCCGTACGCGTGTAGATTTTGTTGAGCTTGACCAAACGTGCGCCTTACTGGCTGGAAGCGGCGCCCGCGAGCGCCAGGATCAGGATGACGATCACGATTGCCGCCGCCTGAAAGAGCACGCGCCGGCGCATCCACATCTGCGACTGTTCGCCGGTCACGTCCTTGCCCGACGCCATCGCGATCACGCCGCGTACGAGCACATAGACGACCGCCGCCATCGCGAGCAGAAGCAGGACCAGCAGGATATAGCGCATGCCCGCGCCTTAGGCGTCGATGAAGGTGAAACCAAGGGGCAGCATGCCCTCGAGCAAGTCGGCGGCGAGAGCTCGACCGTCGACACCATTCTCGCGCATTGCGGCGAGGGTCGGGGCAAGATCCCGCTTGGCGAGGCGTCGGCCGTCGGAGTGGGCAACCAGCGGGTGGTGGAGATAGATCGGTTCCGGGAGTCTGAGCAGTTCCTGAAGAAGGCGCTGGATCGGAGTCGAGGGACGCAGATCCGCGCCGCGCACGACCATCGTCACTCCGCTTTCTGCGTCATCTACGACGCAGGAGAGATGATAGGAAGCAGGCGCGTCCTTTCTGGCGAGAATTGCATCGCCGATGTCGGCCTCGGTCGCGGTGAATTTTTGCCCATCAGCCTCGGTCCAGGACCGCAGACCAGCTTTCGTGAGCGCCTTCGCGGAATCGAGCCGCCAGCAATGCGCCGTCGTCGCACGCCGCTCGGGATCGTCCGGAAGGCCGCGGCAGGTTCCGGGGTAGGAAGTCGCCGCATCGCCGTGCGGTGCGGTGAGCGATTGCGCGATGTCGGCGCGTGTGCAGAAGCAGGGATAGGCGAGGCCTCGCGACTTCAGCGTCTCCAGCGCATTTTCGTATGCCCGGGTGCGCTGCGACTGAACGAACGTCGGGTCGTCCCAATCCAGTCCGAGCCAGCGCAAATCCTCGAAGATTCCATCGACGAATTCGGGGCGGCTGCGCGTCTGGTCGAGGTCCTCGATCCTCAGCAGGAATTTTCCGCCGGTCTTGCGCGCCCGCGCGTGTCCAAGCACCGCACTAAAAGCGTGCCCCAGGTGAAGCCGCCCCGTCGGCGAAGGCGCGAAGCGGGTTATGAACATTTGACCTGTTGCCGAAAGGACTCTTGACGCTGAGTCATTGAAAATGCTGTCATAGGCATGTCAGGCCGGGTTGGCATCCGGTTGGCAGGAATTTTTGGATTTTGGGGAAGACGGGCCGGGCGCCCTCTCCTCCCTAGCCCTTCACTGGGCACGTGCGACGGGGCCGGGGAGCTGGAGTTCGGAACGGAAACCGAACGAAAGGCTTTGTGTGGCTGTCGCATGTATCATCCAGAGCTGATCAGACATCCCGAAA
>DASTAU010000225.1:0-2950 GCA_035712425.1 Sphingomicrobium sp. | reverse complement strand
ATTCAATGGCTTCGACGATCGAGCCGTCAAGCGCGGCGAGGCGGAGTTGCTCTTGGGTGAGGGGACGCCGAAGCCCAAGACCGATTGTGGCCCCCTCGGCGGCGCCGAGTACATACCAGCACTCCGCCTTTCCAGCAGGAGCGCCGCGCAGGCGAGCCTGCGCGTCATCCGGATGGACCTGAATCGAGAGCGGCTCACTCGTGAACAGATATTTTGCGAGTAGCGGGGACCCGCCACCGGCCTGGAACCATATTTCTCCAATCGGCTGATCGAACACCACGTTGAAGGGTGCGGGAAGCGCGGTTTGGCCCCACGGTTTCTCTACGTACCTAGGTTCCAACTTCATTGGAGTTCGACGTCAGCCCGATGTTCGATGCCCCGGTGACGGCTGCCGCGCATTTCTTCAATGGCTAACGAAAAAGAAGGGCGGACCGAAGCCCGCCCTTCCGATCGCCACTGAGCGAATGCTTATCCGCGTTCGCCGCGCTCGACGGGAGCCGGCGGAGGCGGGGGTGGAGGCGGAGGCGCCGGGCAGGTCGCCGTCGCGTCGATCACCGTTCCGTCCGGGCATGTCTGCGTCGCCGGAGCGGGCGGCGGAGGCGGCGGGGGCGGCGGGGGCGGAGGCGGAGGCGGAGCGGAAGCGCCGAAGCTGTACACCAGGCTGGCCAACAGGCTGTGCGAGGTGAACTTGCTGTGTTCATCGAACGTCGCGACGCCGCCCGAACAAGCGACCTGTCCGCATGTTCCAACGCCATCGAACGCGAAGTCCTCGCTGCGATGGTTATTGCCGGCGTGGAAGTAACGATATTTGAGGCCGAGATCGAGATTGTTGCTGATCGGCATGTACGCGCCGGCAATCAGCTGCCAGGCCAATTTGCCATCGCTGCTGCCGAACTGCTTGACGTTGGCGTAGCCCACGCCGCCGCCGGCATAGGCGCCAAAGCTCCCGTTGCCACCGAAGTCGACGAGGCCGTTAAGCATTGCCGAATAGACGCTGGTATGCCCGCCGAGGTCGAAGTCGGTCGCGACGAAGTCGGTGCCGGCGCCGGTGTTCAGCGCTGTCACGAACGCGTCGTTGACCGTGACGTTCTTGTTCTTCGCGCGCTTGTAGCCGAGCTCACCCTCGAGCCGGAACATTCCGAGGTCAAACCCGCCGATGAGGTCGACGTCCCAGCCCATTTTGTAGCGCTGGCGAGCCACGGTTGTGCTCGCCACATCGGTGAACGTCGGATCCGTGAAATCGATGGTCCCGGAGATCGTCTGGGACTTCGGCCACATTACCCCGCCTTCTACTCCGACATATGGCGCATGGTCGGTGGTCGCGGCCGCCGGGACGGCCACCACGAATGCGGCGGCACCCGCGAGTAAGTATTTGCGCATGCTAATTCCCTTTTGCTGTTCAATTCCCCCGTATCGAACATGCAGGCGTCGCGGAGGTTTCATACAAGTTCGTAAAGAGGGGCATCCGGGGATAAACTGTTGCATCGAAGTCACAGATCGGTTGCATTGCTGTTCGGAAAAACGCTCGGAATTACTAGTTAATAAGTCGAACCAATTGCTCTCGCCGCCACGAGAATTTCTTCTGGGTGAAGGGCCGCAAAATTGACTTGCGTGGCTGGCCGGGCGTCTGAGCCCGGGAACGCGCTGTTCCGACAGGCGCGCCGATCCGGTTTCGAGTTCCAGGGGGAGAAAAGGCCCGTCCAGACGGGGGGTCGGGACGAGCCTCCGCCTCCAGTGTCGGGGGACGAAAGGAGACCGAACGAACTATTGCGGCTCGCGAACGAGTGCAAAGCTATCGTTCGATAGGCGGACCAATATTAATGTTCGTCAAGGCGGAACCGCGCGCGACATCAGCAGATTGTAGCCTCCCCGCCCGGGAGCGCGTACAAACCCCATATGCCGCGCATTCGCCGCATGCTCCTGTCGCTCCTCGCCGTGATCGGCCTCGTGTCGACGCTCGGGTGGGACGCGACGGCGATGGCCTGCCCGCTGGACACGGTCGCAAGCGCGCATGGCGATGGCTGCGATCATTCGCCGGCGCCGGCCAAGCCGCAGCTTCCGGGCCATCCGGTCCAGCTGTGCGCGGCGTGCATCGCGATTCTTCCGCTCCCGATGCAGATCGCCGCGAACGCGCCGCCGCCGGTAGCTCCCGCAATCTCCCGACTCCGGCCGCTCTCCGGTGTCGATCCGGGGCTCGATCCGCCGCCTCCGCGCGCCGCGTCACGAACCCAATTCAAGATCAACACAATCATTGGAGAATGACATGAAAAAGCTGATTGCAGCCATCGTGCTGCTGTCCGCGAGCACGGCCGCGTTCGCCGCTGCTCCGGCAGTCGCCAAGGCGATGGCCGATTGCTCCTGCCCCGGCTGTCCGGATTGCCCGGACGGTAAGTAAGCAAGAGTGAGTGAGTGAGGAGGGTGTCCGGTTCGAAAGGGCCGGGCACCCTTTTTTGCGCGGTAACCTTACCGCGACTGAGAAATCCGATTGCCAGCCTCGCCGTGGAAGCGCAGTTTGGCGCGAGCGTGAAGGGGGCGGTCATGCGCGGCTGGCGATTCAGTCTGGTCCGGCGTTCGGCACGCCTTTTGGCGCGCCCATGAGTGAAGAGCGGCCGCCGCACGCTCCCTATGTCTTCCTGAGCTATGCGCGCGCCGATCGCACCAAGGCACGGGCGATCGTTTCGGCGCTCGAGGCCCAGGGGCTCAGGATCTGGTGGGACGGCCTCGTCGAAGGCGGCCACGAATTCGCCGACAAGATAGAGGAGGCGCTGAACTCCGCGGACGTCGTCGTGGTGCTATGGTCGCCGGCATCGGTCCATTCGCACTGGGTCCGCGACGAAGCGGCGGCGGGCCGCGATCGCGGTCGCATGGTCCCGGTCACCATCGGTGGCGCGGAACCGCCGCTGGGCTTCCGGCAAATCCATCACATCGACCTCACCAGATGGCGCGGCGC
>DASTAU010000224.1:0-3631 GCA_035712425.1 Sphingomicrobium sp. | reverse complement strand
CGCGACGGCCTTGGCCGCGATCACGTGCATCAGAGGGCCGCCCTGAAGTCCCGGGAACACCGCCGAGTTGATCTTCTTCGCGATATCCTCGTCGTCGGTCAGGACCATACCGCCACGAGGGCCCCGCAGCGTCTTGTGGGTTGTGGTGGTGACCACGTGGGCGTGCCCGAATGGCGTCGGGTGCTCACCAGCGGCCACCAAGCCGGCGAAGTGAGCCATGTCCACCATGAAGATCGCCCCGACCTCATCGCAGATCTGGCGAAAGCGCGCGAAGTCGAAATGGCGCGGATAAGCGGAGCCTCCGGCAATGATCAGCTTCGGGCGGTGTTCCTTCGCAAGGCGCTCGACTTCGTCGAAGTCGACGAGATGGTCGTCCTGCCGAACGCCATATTGGACGGCGTTGAACCACTTGCCCGACTGCGCCGGCGGAGCGCCGTGGGTGAGGTGCCCGCCAGCAGCGAGGCTCAGGCCCATGATCGTGTCGCCGGGCTTGAGGAGCGCCAGCATCACCGCGCCGTTGGCTTGGGCGCCGGAATGCGGCTGGACGTTTGCGAAGCCGCAGTCGAACAGCCTCTTCGCCCGCTCGATCGCAAGCGTCTCGACCGTGTCCGACGGAGCGCAGCCCTGGTAGTAGCGACGGCCGGGATAGCCCTCGGCATATTTGTTGGTGAGCACCGAGCCTTGCGCTTCGAGCACCGCCTTGCTGACGATATTCTCCGAGGCGATCAGCTCGATCTGGGTTTGCTCGCGGCGAAGCTCGGCGCGGATGCCTTCCTCGACAGCGGGATCGACTTCGCTGAGGCGGCTGGTGAAGAAACCCTGTGGAACGCGGTAGCCCTGGCGCTGGTCGAGGTCGGCGGCTGTGGCCATCAATCGGAATCCTGCAATTCGTGGGAAAGCTCGTCGACTCGGCGCTGGTGGCGCCCGCCGGCGAATCCAGTGTCGAGAAAGGCCTGGACGCAGGCCTTTGCCATGTCGCTGCCGATCAGGCGGCCGCCGAGCGCGAGGACGTTGGCGTCATTGTGCTCGCGTGAAAGTTGGGCCGAGAGCGGGTCGTCGACGCGGGCGCAGCGGCACTTGGGATTGCGGTTCACAGCGATCGAAATGCCGATGCCGGAGCCGCATACCGCGATTCCCCGCTCCGCTTGGCCACTCGCAACGGCATTCGCGACGCGGGCTCCATATTCGGGATAATCGACGCTCTCCGGGCCGTTGGTGCCAAGATCGCTCACCTCGTGGCCCAGCTCCTGGAGCCAGCGGACAAGCTCATCCTTCAAGAGGTAACCGGCATGATCGGCGGCGAGGGCAATGCGCATATTGCCTGACTAAGGCAGGAGCGCGGGATTCGCCAGTGTCAGGCTGCGAGCCGGATTTCCTCGCGGCCGAAGATTTCGACCAGCGCGTCGACCAGCTCGTCCATCATCTCGGCCGTGTGCTGCGGGCCCGGGGTGAAGCGGAGGCGCTCGGTGCCGCGCGGGACGGTCGGGAAATTGATCGGCTGAACATAGAGGCCGTACTCGGCGAGCAATATGTCGCTGATGCGCTTGGCCAGCACCGGCGAGCCGATCAGCAGTGGAACGATGTGCGTGACGCTCGGCATCACCGGCAGGCCGGCCGCTGCGAACTTCGCTTTCAGCATCGCCGCGCTTTCCTGCTGAGCAATGCGCTCCTCGTTCGACTGCTTGAGGTGACGAACGCTCGCGAGTGCCCCGGCGACCAGCACGGGCGACAAGCTCGTCGTGAAGATGAAGCCCGGCGCGTAGGAGCGGATGCAGTCGATGACCGTCTTGTCGGCCGCGATGTAGCCGCCCATCACGCCGAATGCCTTGCCGAGCGTGCCTTCGATAATTGTCAGCCGGTCGGCGACAGCCTCGCGCTCGGAGATGCCGCCGCCACTCTCGCCGTACATGCCGACGGCGTGGACCTCGTCGAGGTAGGTGATGGCGCCATATTTGTCCGCGAGGTCGCAGATCGCTTCGATCGGCGCGATGTCGGCGTCCATCGAATAGACGCTCTCGAACGCAATCAGCTTCGGCGTGTCGGGATCGGTCGCAGCGAGCAGTTCTTCCAGATGCTCGAGGTCGTTGTGCCTGAAAACCTGCTTCTCGCAGCCGCTGCTCTTGATCCCGGCAATCATTGAGGCGTGGTTGAGTTCGTCGGAGAAGATGATGCAGCCGGGAAGCAGCTTGCCGAGCGTCGACAGGGCGGCTTCGTTCGAGACGTAGCCCGACGTGAAGAGCAGCGCGCCCTCCTTGCCGTGGAGGCTGGCGAGCTCGGCCTCGAGCTCGGTGTGATAATGGGTGTTGCCGCTGATGTTGCGGGTGCCGCCGGATCCCGCGCCGACTTCGTGAAGCGCTTTCTCCATCGCCTCGACGACCGTCGGATGCTGGCCCATGCAGAGATAATCGTTCGAGCACCAGACGGTGATCGGCTTGGGGCCGTTGCCGCCAAAGCAGTGCGCGTTGGGGAAGCTGCCCTTGGTCCTCAGGATATCGATGAACACGCGATAGCGGCCCTCATCGTGAAGGCGAGCGATCGCGGATCTGAAAATGCTGTCGTAGTCCAAGGCGCCTGCTCTAGGCCGCGCTTTAGCTCCCGCTCTCTCCCAATTCCATTGCGAACGACTCGCAACAACCTAGAGCGTAAGGATTTGACCGAAGCCAAGTCGGGTGAGGGCGCTTTCGAGCGGCCGCCGCGACACGTCAGTAAAGACCGCGATCCCTTCCGGAGGAAAGGCCGGCCACGGTTGATCTTTCGTGAGATGAGCGATGCGGCGGGCAATTCCTGGCCCGCCATCGACATAAGTGACGTCGGGAAAAGCAGCGCGCAGTTCGTCTTGAAGCAGTGGGAAATGGGTGCAGGCAAGGACGACGGTGTCGATCCGGTCGCCGCCGGGCGCGTCGAACATCGGCTGAACCGCTGCCCGGACTGCCTCGATGCTAACCTCCTCGCCAGCAAGCTTTGCCTCGGCAAGATCGACCAGCTCGGGCGATCCGTGCCGCACCAGCCTACAGTCAGCAGCGAACTTCGCGGCTAGATCGTCGACGTATGGCTGGCGCACCGTCGCCTGGGTGCCGAGGACTCCAATGACGCGGGTCTTCGAAAGCTCGGCGGCGGGTTTGATCGCCGGGACCGTGCCGACCACCGGAAGGTCAAGCGCCGAGCGGACATGATCGAGCGCGATTGTGCTTGCCGTGTTGCAGGCGATGACCGCGAGGCGCGGATGGAATCGCTCGACGAGCCGTCCGAGCAGCGCCGGAATTCGGCTCGCCAATTCCGCGTCGCTCTTCTTGCCATAGGGAAATCCGGCACTGTCCGCGGCGTAGACGATCGGCGCGTTCGGAAGCAGTTTTCGCGTGGGCTCGAGGACCGACAATCCGCCGACGCCGGAATCGAAGAACAGAATGGGCGCGTTCGGGTCCACGAGCGCTCTGTGGCGTGGAGCGGGCACAGCCGCAAGTTGCACAGCCGTTCCGGTTTGCTACCACCCCCCTATGACCCGCGAGATGCTTTTCGCTTTGGCGCTCGGCTATTTGTTCGGGTCGATCCCGTTCGGACTGATCCTGACGCGGCTCGCCGGCAAGGGCGACGTGCGCAAGATCGGCTCCGGAAACATCGGCGCGACTAATGT
>DASTAU010000223.1:0-3564 GCA_035712425.1 Sphingomicrobium sp. | reverse complement strand
GAAGGGGATTGCGGTCAGCACTGGCCCGAAGATCTCCTCGCGCGCGATGCGCATGTCCGCTTTCGCTCCACCGAACAAAGTCGGCTGAACGAAGAAGCCGTTAGCGCCGATATCGAGCCGCTCGCCGCCGCAGACGATGCTCGCGCCTTCGCCACGTGCAACGTCCATGTAGCTCATCACTTTTTCGAGATGACGCGGATGGATCAGCGGGCCGACCTCGGTCTTCGGATCGAGCGGATCGCCGACGCGAAGCTTCCGCGCCCGTTCGGCAACTTTCTCGACGAACTCGTCGTGGATCGATGCATGGATGAGAAGCCTGCTCGATGAGGTGCAGCGCTGGCCGTTGAGGCTGTAGATCATGAAGACGACGGCATCGAGCGCGCGGTCGAGATCGGCGTCGTCGAACACGATCACGGGGTTCTTGCCGCCGAGCTCGAAATGGACTCGTTTCAGGGTCGCCGCGCCCTGCTGCATGATCGCGCTCCCGGTCCGCGATTCCCCGACGAAGCCGATGGCCTTGATGTCGCGATGCTCGGTAAGCGCTTTGCCGGCGACTTCCCCGAGGCCGTTGATACTGTTGAAGACGCCGGCGGGAAGCCCGGCTTCATGTGCGATCTCGACCAGCAGCCGGGCGCTGTACGGACTCCATTCCGCGGGCTTGTGAACGACCGTGCAGCCGGCGGCGAGGGCCGGCGCGATCTTCCACGTCGAGAGCATGAAGGGGGTGTTCCACGGCGTGATCACGCCAACCGGACCGACCGGCTGGCGCATCGTGTAGTTGAGATGGTCGGAAGTCGGCAGCGCGAGTCCGTTCTGCGCGTCTGCGGCTCGGTCGGCGAAGAAGCGGAAGTTCTCCGCGCCGCGCAGCGCGGCCTTGCTCATGAAGCGCAGCGGCTGCCCGGTATCGAATGACTCTACAAGGGCGATCTCTTCCGCACGCGCGACGATGGCGTCGGCGATCGCGTGAAGGAGCTTGCGCCGTTCCTTGCCTGAGGTTTGCGACCAGGTCACGAATGCGCGCTTTGCCGAAGCAGCAGCCGCGTCGATGTCTGCGCCCATTCCGGCGAGCACCTGACCAAGGACTTCGCCGGTCGAAGGATCGAGCACATCGAATGGTTCGCCACCCGAACCTTCGGTCGGCTGACCATCGATGAAGTGCCCGAGCGGCTTGTCGCCAAGTCGCGCGAGATATTCTTGCGCGCGCTTGCGATTGGTCTCGGCGATCGCCTCCGCGGCAGGGGCTTCGACGGTACCCGCGTCGCTCATTCCGCGGCTTCCTTCTTCAGAAGCTCGTGAAGGTTGTTCTTACGCCACGCCATGTCCGGCGGAATTTCGTGCAGCTCGAACGAAAGCGCGAGCGGTCGCGAACGATAAAGCTCATCGGTGAAGTCGCACAATGCAGCGAAGATCCGATCGCCTGCCGTTCGCCTGGTTTCGACATCGCGGCCCGAGCCAATGCGCACCATCATGTGGATGTAGCCCGCGCGCGGATCTCCGTTGGCGATCCTGTAATGCTTGCGCGGCTCGGCGCGCGTGCGCACGCCGCCCAATGGGAATATGCCGGTTTCGAGCGCGGTTTCGTGGATGCGGTCGACGAGCGCCTGAACGTCGAGCGAATTCTCGAGATTGGCGGAATATTCGATGTTGAGATGAGGCATTGCCTATACCAGCCAGCTGTTTAACATGTTAATTATCAGCCGCTGCCGCGGCGCGCAAGGAAGGTTCAATGGATCTCAGTCGACTCAGGGGATCAATCCCGCCACTAATCACGCCCTTCCGCGGCGGCAATGTCGACTATGACGCTTATGCGACGATGGTGGAATTCCAGATCCGCGAAGGCTCGCACGGGATCCTCGTCAATGGCACGACGTCGGAACCTGCATCGCTTACGGTCGAAGAGCGCAACCGCATTGTCGATGTCGCCATCGCGACTGCCAGCGCCCGCGTTCCGATTGTCGCGGCAACGGGCTCGCAATCGCTCGCCGAAACGGAAGCCCTTACCGATCACGCCGTTCGCGCGGGCGCGGACGCGCTGCTCATCGTCACGCCTTATTATTCGAAGCCGCCGCAACGCGGGCTGATCGATTATTATCTCCATCTCGCGGCGAGGCACGACCGGCCTTGGATGGTCTATCACATCCCCGGACGGACCGCGGTTTCGGTGACTCTCGACACACTGAAAGCCCTGAGGGACGCGTCGCCCACATTTGTCGGCATGAAGCATGCGGTGAACGATCTTGGCTTCGCCAGCGAATGCCTGACCGAGTTCGGACCGGACTTCCGCATTTTCGTCGGTCTCGAGGAGCTGTCTTTCCCGATGATGGCGGTCGGCGCGTGCGGGTTGATGAACGCGGTCGGCAACCTTCGGCCGCGCGTGCTTGCCGAGCTGTGCGAAGCGGTCTGGAAGAGCGACATTCCCGCCGCGAGAGCCCTCCACGAACGCCTGCTCGAGCTGAACAAGGCGGTGTTCTTCGACACCAACCCGATCCCGATCAAATATATGATGAAGCGCCTCGGCCTTATCCCCGAGAATGAACATCGCCTGCCAATGGTGCCGGCGACTCCGGAGCTCGAGAAACGGCTCGACAGCGTGCTCGAGCGGGCCGGCATGCTGACGGCAGCCGCCGCGTGAAACTCGCGAAGCTCGACCGCTCGGGGCAAACGATCTGGGCCGCGATTGGCGATAATGGCGCGGTGGATCTGACTCCCGCGCTCGGCGTGGATCCTCGAGCGATCCGCGACCACCTCCCGCCGGATGGAATCTCGAGGTTGAGCGAATATGCCGGGCGCTCGCCCGACATCGACCTCGAAGAGTGCGTTTTCGCTCCCTGCCTTCCAGAGCCGAGGAAGATCATCTGCGTCGGCGTGAACTACCAGAACCGGAACGAGGAATATCGCGACGGCTCGGAGCTTCCCAAATATCCCAGTCTGTTCTTCCGCTCTCCGACCTCATTCGCCGCGGACGGCCAGCCGCTGGTTCGCCCGCGGGAAAGCGAGCAACTGGACTATGAAGGCGAGATCGCCATCGTCGTCGGCAAGGGCGGCCGTCGCATCACGCGTGAGCAGGCCGCCAGCCACATCGCCGGCCTCACCTTGATCAACGAAGGCACCATCCGCGACTGGGTCCGGCACGCGAAATTCAACGTCACGCAGGGGAAGAATTTCGACAGCAGCGGATCGATCGGGCCGTGGATCGTCACTGCCGACGAAATCGGGTCATTTGACGCGCTCAAGCTCGAAACGCGCGTCAATGGCGAAGTCCGCCAGAGCGACAGCACGGCCAACCTCATCTTCCCATTCGAACATTTGATCGGCTACATTTCGAGCTTCATGACGCTCGAACCTGGCGACATCATTTCGACCGGCACGCCGCCAGGTGCGGGAGCGAGGTTCGACCCGCCGATCTACCTAAAGCCCGGAGACGTGGTCGAAGTTTCATCGCCCTCGATCGGAACTCTTCGCAACGGAATCGTCGATGGCTGACGAGGGGCACCCGACGGCGTCACGCCGTGCGATCCGCCCCTTCGAACAATCGCTTCCGATGGCGCTTCTGCGCGCGCGCGA
>DASTAU010000222.1:0-2088 GCA_035712425.1 Sphingomicrobium sp. | reverse complement strand
CCGGCGCGAAGGCGGATGCCCTTGGCGAACGGGACGATCATCTTGTTCATCGAGCCGATGTTCGGAAAACGGGTGGACAAGGCGGTCCACGCCCGCTCGGCCTGGGTGCGGTTCGCGAACGCGCCAAGCTGGATCACGCTTCCAGTGCCACCTGTCGCCTTCGGCTGAGGTTCCGGTTTCGGCGCAGCGGTCGCCGGCGTTGGTTGAGCGGCTTTCGTATCGTCCTTCGGAGGCGGCGGGACTGTGCCCTTTGGCAACTTGCTGGTGTCCAGCTGCGCGTCGCGGTCCTCGCCCGCGCTCGTTTCGAACGCGGTCTCGCTTTCGCCGCTGATGTCGAGGCCGCCCGGATTCGGCGGCTTCACCTTGTACGGTCCGGGAGGTGCCTGGATCAGTTCCGGCGCGCCGCCGGTCGCCGAATCCCGCCGCCCAAGCCAGAAGAAAGTCCCGGCAACGATCAGCGCCGCGAGCAGAACGACGACGAGGGCTGCGAGCATCTTGCGTGCCGAAAGAGCCCGCGGCTCATCCTCGTCCTCGACGGGTTGGAGCCACGGCAATTGTTCGTCGTAGGGCCGGCCGTCGCTCACCGTTCGACGCCCTTCGGCTTCCACGGCAGGCCGACCACGGCACAGCTGAAGCGGATCCGCTCCATGCGCTGGCAAAGCACTTCCGAATGCGCTTGCGAGGTCGTGCCGAGCTGGAAGCGATAGAAATAACGACCCCTCGAATTGCGGTCGGTTACGACCGTGGCCTTCAGATGAGCCACCGCAGGGTATGCGCGGACCATGTGGCGCCACCCAAGCTTGGCCTGATCGCGCGTGCCGAACGCGCCGATGCGAACGATGCGGCCCTTTGCGCCGGCCGACTCCCAAGCGGGCCAAGCCTTGAGCGGCTTGGCGTCAGGGTTCGCCACGGGCTTCGCCGGAGCGGGCGCGATGCTCGAGGCCTCGGGCACTTCCGATGGAGCTTCGGGATTTTGAACTCCGGTCCGCTTGATCAGTCGCGGTCTCGGGGTGCGAACCTGGCGTTCCGGGACCGTGCTCAGTTCGGGCGGAGGCGCGAAATTGATCTCCGGCTGGGGCGCCGGTTCCACCTGCTCCTGCTGCGGCATGGTGTGCGCTTCAGGAAGCGGAGTGACCACCGAACGGCTCACTTCGGGGCTCGTCGGCTTCACCTCATTCCCGGTGCGCGTGCCGAGCCAGTAAGAAGCGCCGGCAACCAACAGCAGAACGCCGGCGGCTGGCGCCCACAGGTTCGGAAGCGATGCCTTTCGCGGCGTCGACCTCACCTTCGGTTCATCGGAAAGCCATGGCAACCGGTCTGAGCCGAGTGCCGCCCGGCTGTCGGTCATGTCAGCGCATCTCCTCGGCGGCCGCCACTCCCATCAGTGCGAGGCCGCTCCGGATGATTTGCCCGAGCCCGAGCGCCAGTTCCAGCCGTGCGCGCGAAAGTTGTGGATTATTTTCAAGGAGGAAGCGCCGTTCCGGGTCATCATTGCCGCGGTTCCAAAGCGCGTGGAATTCGGCTGCCAGGTCATAGAGATAGAAGGCGATCCGGTGCGGCTCGTGAGCCATCGCGGCGCCTTCGAGAACGCGCGGATATTGGGCGGCGCGTTTGACCAGCGCGAGTTCCTCATCGTCGAGTAGGGACAGGTCCGCATCGCTCGCGAGATCGACGCCCGCCTCCGCCGACTTACGCTTCAGCGAGCTTATGCGGGCGTGGGCATATTGGACGTAGAAGACCGGATTGTCCTTTGATGCCTCGACCACCTTGGCGAAGTCGAAATCGAGCGGCGTATCGGACCGCTTGGTCAGCATCATGAACCGGACGACATCCTTGCCGACCTCGTTGACGACATCGGCGAGCGTGATGAAGTCTCCCGCTCGCTTCGACATCTTCACCGGCTCGCCGCCACGGAACAGCCGGACCATCTGGATGAGCTTGACGTCGAGATCGACGCGGCCGTCGGTCAGCGCCTTCACCGCCGACTGGACGCGCTTCACTGTCCCCGCGTGATCCGCGCCCCAGATATTGACGAGATGATCGGCGGTCTGCGCTTTCTGCCAATGATAAGCGGCGTCGGCGCCGAAA
>DASTAU010000221.1:0-4208 GCA_035712425.1 Sphingomicrobium sp. | reverse complement strand
TGGGTCGACGATGCCGACTCCGCGCCGGGCGATCTCGACACGATCACCATTCCCGACGAGCGCGCATGGGAAGAGGAGCGAAAGCCTTTCCTGATCTACTGACCAAGCGTGGTTAACGAAGAAGTAGGAGGTTGTTCGTATCTCGGCTCTTCGAACAATTCGGGAGCGAAGGCTTTTCCATGGCCACTCAGGGGATCGAGGAAGTCACCGAAAATGCGATCCGCGCGGTCGCTCGCGACTGCGGCTCGCTGTCGATGGAATGCAGCGACGTCGCCGGATATGTGAAGGGCGTTTCCGAGCGTATCGGCGAGCATTTGAAGATGCTCGACCAGCTCGAGGAAGTTACGACGCGCCTCCTGGGCGATCAGGCCCGGGTTTCAGATTCCACTGACGAGGCGCGGCTCCTTTCGGAGCAGGCCAAGGCCAAGCTCGAAGCAGGCCGCGAAGCGATCGAAGGCACGATCGACGGCTTCAAAGGGCTGACCGAGCTGATCGTCCAGCTTGGCGAGCGGATGGCCGGCTTCGCCTCCGCGATGAGCCAGGTGCAGACCGTTTCGTCGACTATCGAGACGATTGCCCGAAAGACCAACATGCTGGCGCTCAATGCCACCATCGAGGCGGCAAGGGCCGGCGATGCCGGCCGCAGCTTCGCCGTCGTCGCAGCCGAGGTGAAGAAGCTTGCGCACGACACGCGCGCCGCCACCAGCCAGATCGCTTCGACCATCGGCGAGCTTACCCGCGAGGCGAGCGCCGTGACGACCGAGATCAAGACCGGAGTCGAGCGAAGCCGCGCCGCCCAGTCCGGCTTCGGAACCATCAGCGAGACAGTCCGCGAGGTGAGCGAGATCGTCGGCATGGTCGATCGCCAGACCGAAGGCATCGCTCACTCGACCAGCATGATTCAGACCAGCGTCGACAGGGTGAAGGCGGGCCTCACCGACTTTGCCGGCGACGCTCGCGCCAACGGTAGCGAGCTGCTCACTGCAGAGAAGCGGCTCGCGCATCTCGAAATGCTGTCGAACACGATGCTCGATACGCTCGCCAATTCGGGGGCGGAGATCGACGACACGCCATTCATCCTCAAGGCGCAGGACGCGTGCCGGCAGGTCCAGAACGCCATCGAGCACGCGATCGACCAGGGCGAGCTGACGGTCGAGGACGTTTTCGACCGCGACTACAAGATCGTCGAGGGTTCCAACCCGGTCCAGTACGATGTGCGCTTCAACGATGCCGCCGACCGGCTGGTTCGCCCGATCCTCGACCGCAGCGAGAGTTCGGACAGCCGGGTGATCGGCTGCGCAATCGGCGATACGAACGGCTATCTGCCGACTCACCTCAGCAAGCGCAGCCACCCGCAAGGCCCGGATCCCGTCTGGAACGACGAGCACTGCCGCAACAAGCGGATCCTCATCGACGATACGACGCGGATGGCGCTGGCGAGCGAGCGGCCCGCCACGCTCGCGACCTACCGGATGGAGCTCGGAGACAAGTTCATCCCGGTGAAGAACGTTTTCGTGCCGCTCTGGGTGAAGGGACGGCGCTGGGGGAACTTCGAGCTCGCCTACCGTGACGACTGATAGGGTTCCCGAAAGCTTACCCGAACATAAACCTCGTCTTTACGCCCTTGCGTTAGGACCCCTCTCATAAGGCTTCGCCTGAGCAGCATCGGACGAGGGGAGAAGAATGGCGATTAACCGGTCCGTACAAGCAAAGCCGGTCAGCGTTGCCGCGGCCCAGCTCGCCAGAGTGGCGGGTGAAGGGTCCGCGCGCCATTCCCAACTTACGTCGCTGCTTGACGGTGCGGGACCGCACGCCGGCCGCGACATCGCCGATGCAATCCATCTTCTCTGCAGCCTTCACGGTCACTATCCCGGGCTTATCGAGATCGCGCTTCAGCGGACTCCGAAGGGCCAGGTTCGCGAGTGGCTGTCCCACGCATCGGACGCGTTCGAGCGTGAGCGACTTTATCTCGTTCGCCTCACTTCTGCGGTCGGTCCGCTGCCAAGCACGCCTGGAGCCGCCGAGACCGAAGCAAGCCTCGTCGCCGCTCGCAATGCGCTAGAAACGCTGGCAACGTCGGAGCGCGACGGCTGCGCTCTTGGCGCGGCGACGGCGCTGGTTTGCGATTGGTGGCCGGTAAGGCGCCTTCTCGACCGCGCGGCTGCCCGTGTCGGCACCGAAGCTCCGGCGCCCTCGCTTCCGGACGAGTCTTCCGTCGTCGCGATCGTAGACGCGGCGGCTATCACTCCGGGAAGCGCTCGCGCCCTGGCTTTCGGTGGGGAGCAACTGCTTCTCCAGCACCGCGCCTTGTTCGACCTGCTCGAAGCGCGCGCCGAAGCGCGGGGCGACTTTTAAGCCGCCCGCGCGAATTCCTGCTGCTCGTTGGCGGGATCCACATCCGAACGCTTCTGAGGCTCGGGGCTCTTAGGCTTCGGGAAGATCAGCCGCGAAGCCAGGACCACCATGCCCAGCGCCAGATAGGTGCCGATCGCCCAGATGGGGCTGTACAGCACGCTGGCCGCGAACGGGATGCGCAGGAAGGTCGGGTTGAACCCGAAATCCTCGCCGATCGCTTCGCACACGCCCAAAATCGTGTGAGACCGAAGGGGGAGGGCGACCTGATTCTCTTGCGCTTCCATTGTTCGCTCCAGTTGGCAGAAATTCTTGCCTTTCACTGAGCAAGAGCCGTGCCAAAACATAAAACACGGAGATTTCAACGCATTACAGGCGGCGCTGCTTTCAAGGTTCGGAAAACTCACCACGCTCCGCCGCACAGAGTTGGGAATTTCCACCGCTTGCTGCAAGTGCGATATTGCAGCGCAACATTGATTATCGACGAACGGATGCAAATCTATTACGAAGCGCGCCACACCAGCGGAGCGCTGAAGGAGCAGCCCGTCCGATGATGCGGATCATGATGAAGTCGAAGATCCACCGCGCGACGGTGACTCAGGCCGACCTCGACTATGTCGGTTCGGTCACGCTCGACGCTGCGCTGATGGAGGCCGCCGATCTCCTCGAGGGCGAGCAGGTC
This sequence comes from Sphingomicrobium sp., assembly GCA_035712425.1. Classification (GTDB taxonomy): domain Bacteria; phylum Pseudomonadota; class Alphaproteobacteria; order Sphingomonadales; family Sphingomonadaceae; genus Sphingomicrobium. The sequence goes on along the minus strand of DASTAU010000221.1, from coordinate 1,174 downwards.
GCGATCGTCGATATTACCAACGGCGCCAGGATCGAGACCTACGTTATCCCCGGTGAGCGGGGCAGTGGCGTCATCGGAATCAATGGAGCCGCGGCGCACCTCGTCCACCCGGGCGATCTGGTCATCATCATGAGCTATGCGCTTGTTACCGACGCCGAAGCTCGGGCGCTCGAGCCGAAGGTCGTTCACGTCGACGAGAAGAACCAGATCGTGAAGCTGGGCAGCGACGCCGCTGAACCGGTCCCCGGCTCGAGCCAGATCAGGGGCGACCTGGTCGCGGCGAAGTAACGTCGCCCACCGTGAGCAGCCGCCACGGCGGCGGCAGGTAATCGGTCGACATATAATAATAGAAGAGGCAGCGGCCGGCTTGGTCGCGGTTGATTCCCTTGGCGATCCCGAAGGCGACGTCGCCGCTGAACACCGGTCCGCCGCTGTCGCCGGGGACGCATGACGGGCCGCTGACGGTCACCCAGGTTGGGGAGCAGGGACCGCCGCAAAGGTCGCCAGGCGGCGCATAGTCGGTGAGCTCCACCGTCGCGCAGCTATAGCCCGAGCTCTCCCCATAGTGGCAAACGAAGTCTCCGGCGCGCGTGCTCGCGAGATTGCGCCAAGTTTGGACCGAGCGCCGCTCGCCGGCCCCACGGTTGGCGTAGAAATAGGGATCGGGCGAGTAAGCGCTGCCATTGATCTGCACGTCGCGGTAGCCGAGACCCCATGAGCCGATCATCGGCAGCACCGGGCTGCTGCTTCCGTTCCTATCGATGTAGGTGAGCTGGTCGGGGCAGTGCGCGGCCGTGGTGATCGCGTTGATCTCGCCATTCGTCACCACGAACCCGGTGGTGCAGCGGCTCCGCCTGTTGGTCAGCAGATTGAGACCCTCGACCCGGCCGCCGCCGTCCACGCTCATGTCGGTTTCGCGAAGCGCGTTCACGACGACGCGCACTGGAACGCCGCTGAGCTGTTCGGCGCGGGATCGGATTGCTTCCAGTCCAAAACGCGATGCGTCGCCGGGCGTGATGAGCAGGACGACCTCCCCGGTACGCTGGTCGTAGCCAGCGCCGCGCGCACCGGGGAGCTCGTTCCTGAGGTCGATGAGATGTTTGCGCATCGCCGCGACCGCTTGAGCGTGAGTCGCTTTCGCGCCGGTGCGGAAAACTATCGGCACGCCGGCGGC
>DASTAU010000220.1:0-9240 GCA_035712425.1 Sphingomicrobium sp. | reverse complement strand
GGCGTCTGGCAAGCAGAGGCCGGGGTTACCCCGATGCTGCGCTGTCTTACATAGACAACACGGTTGGTCGCTTCCGGCCACCATTTCATCGAAAGGGACTTGTGTGTGCGCTACAAATGTAGCACGCTACAAATGTAGCACAAGCTTGCGTGCGAAGTAGAGGATTCGTTGATGCTCGTGCGGACTAGTGTCTTTCTCGGCCTTCTTTCCGGTACGAGCCTGGTCTCCCCGGCCGCCGCGCAGACGTATTCAGCGGCCCCGCAGTCAAAGGCTGCCGCCCCCCAGAAGCGCGTCTACACGCTCGCCGACTTCACGCGGTTCGCTCCGAAGACCGCCTACGACATGCTGGTGCAGGTCCCGGGATTCAACATCCAGACCATCGACACCAGTGTCCGCGGCCTGGGTCAGGCCTCGGAGAACGTCCTGATCAATGGTCAGCGCGTCGCGAACAAGACGGGGGCCGTAGACCAGCTTCAGCACACGCCCGCCTCGAGCGTCGACCGGATCGAGATCGTCGACGCCGCGAGCCTCGGGATCGCTGGCCTGACGGGGCAGGTCGCCAATGTCATCCTCGCCGCGGGCAAGAAAAGCGCGGGTCAGTTCGAATATCTTGCCAACGCCAGGGCGCACTTCACCAAGCCCGAGCTGCTCGGCGGATCGGCCAGCTATTCGGGCAAGGAAGGGCCGATCGACTACACCTTCTCCGTCAGGAACAGCTACGGAAGGGGCGGGATCGGCGGGCCGATCGTCATCCTCGATCGCGACCGCAATCTCATCGAAACCCGCCACGAGGTTTATCACTCGCAATATGAGGAAGCGAACATGCAGGCCAAGTTCGGGATCGACGGTCCCGGATCGTCGGTCGGCAACCTCATCCTCGGCTATACGCCGTACTGGAATCCCCAGCACCTGAGGGACAGCCGCGTGGAGGCTGACGGTGAGCTTCGCAGCCGGACCGACGTCACCAGGCTTGCCGGCTACATGGGTGACGTCAATGGCGACTATGAGTCTGCGCTGGGGCCGGGCCGCCTGAAGCTAATCGGGCTCCGGCACTGGGAGCATGAACCGCGAGTCACCACCGACATCCTTCGCTTCATCACCACCGGCGAGGACAGCGAGGGATCACGCTTCAGCCGCGATTCGCATTCCGGCGAGACGGTAACGCGCGCGGAATATGGCTGGAGGAGCGGCAAGAACGACTGGCAGATTTCTCTCGAGCGAGCGTTCAACTCTCTCGATCAGAAAGGACGGCTGTTCGACCTCGATCCGCACGGCACGTTCGTGGAAATCCCGTTTCCCGAAGGCAGCGGAAAGGTTGTCGAGCGGCGTTACGAAGCACTCGCAACATTCAGCCGGCCGCTCTCGTCGAAGCTCGATCTACAGGTCGCCGCGGGCGGTGAAATCTCGAACCTCGACCGGACCACGGACGAAGAGCCCGCGCGCAAATTCTTCAGGCCCAAGGGCAGCATCATCCTCGGCTGGCATCCGGACAAGACCTGGGACATCAGCCTGAAACTGCGCCGCCGCGTCGGGCAGATCAGCTTCTTCGACTTCCTCGCCCAACCACAGCTCAGCACCGGACGAGAGAATGCGGGCAACGGCCAGCTCGTCCCGCCGCAAAGCTGGGAGGTCGAGACCGAATTCGCCCACGACCTCGGCCGCTGGGGCAAGACCGACCTGACGCTTCACTATTACCGAGTCAGCGACATCGTCGACTTCATCCCGATCGACGACGCTGAGCAGGGCGTCGGCAACCTTCCGCGCGCCGATCGCGTCGGCTTCCAGAGCACGAGCACGATCCTCCTCGATCCGATCGGCTGGACGGGCGCCAAGGTCGACGCGACCTTCGGTGGAGAATGGACGTCGGTTCGCGACCCGCTGACGGGCAACAAGCGGCCGATCAGCGGAATCGAGGATCGCTGGGGCAATATCCAGGTCCGCCACGACATCCCGCACACGCAATTGGCCTGGAGCGCCTATGTCCAGTACCAGCATTACGTCAGCAATTATTACCTGACCGAGATCGACCAGACGCTCGATATCCCCTGGCTCGTCGGAGCCTATGTCGAAGACAAGGACGTGTTCGGGACCACCGTCCGCTTCTCGGTCGCCAACATCTTCAACGGCCGTCACCTCGAGTTCCGCAAGGTTTACGAGGGCTTCCGCGACCGTACGCCGATTGCGTTCATCGAGAACCACGACGAGCTCGTCGGCCCGATCTTCACGCTGTCGGTGAAGGGCACCTTCTAAGCGCCGCTACGGTCGTTTAAGGGGGGCGCATGCCCAAGATCGCTCTCGAATCCATCGAACAGGTCAGCCGCACCGGCTACCCGTCGCCCTTCGACCAGGACGTTCAGGGTCGCTGGTACCGCCGCCTCGCCCCGGCGAGCGGCCTTACGGAATTCGGTGTGAGTCACGTCACGCTGAAACCGGGCGCATGGTCGTCGCAACGCCACTGGCACGATGGCGAGGACGAGTTCCTCGTAATGCTCGAAGGGGAGGCGGTGCTGGCCGAGGATGACGGGGAGACCGTTCTGAAGCCCGGCGATTGCGCCGCCTGGCCCAAGGGCAGCGCCAACGGCCACCACCTGAAGAATCAGAGCGACCGGAACTGCGTATTCATCGTCGTCGGTGCAGGGGCCAGCAGCGGCGGCGGCTATTCGGACATCGACATGATGTTCACTGCCGACGGGCGCTATGTCCGCAAGGATGGCACGGCCTACTGATCCGGACCCGAATGGTTGGCGGCGGCAGACCCGAACGCCAGACCCAGCGCTACACCGATCGCAATCCCGACGCCGATGTTATGCATCGCGACGCCGATTGCCACTCCGACTGCAATTCCGACGGCCAGGCCGGAGCCCATAGCGTTCTGCTTCTTCATCGCCTCAGGCCGCTTCGTACTGCTCGATCACCCAGGGTTCGTCCTGGGCTTCGTCGATCCATTCCGCGACATGCGGGTGGGAAAGCACGGCCTTCATGTAGACGCCCGCGAAATTGGGAACCTTGACGCCGTGGGTGATGAAGCGGGTGACAACGGGTGCGTACATCATATCCGCCGCGCACCAGTCGCCGAACAGAAATTCGCCGGTGCCGCCCCAGCGCGCCCGGGCCTGGGCCCAAAGCTGGAGGATGCGGTCGATCTCTTCCTTTACGGGTTCGCTCAGCTCCCGCGACGGGAAGCTCTTGCGAACGTTCATTGGCAACTCGCGCCGGAGGTTTGCAAAGCCCGAATGCATTTCCGCCGACATCGAACGCGCTACCGCTCGCGCCGTCTCTTCTTCGGGCCAGTAGAAGGCGCTTCCGTAGCGATCTGAGAGAAATTCGATGATGGCCAGGCTGTCCCAGACGACGCACTCGCCGTCCCACAGGATCGGGACCTTGCCGAGGGACGGCGCGAACTCGTCGCCCTCGCGCCTTTTCTCCCATTCGTCATCGAACAGGGGCACGACATATTCCTCGAACTGCTCGCCCGATTGCTTGACCGCGAGCCAGCCGCGCATCGACCAGCTCGAATAAGCGCGATTACCGATAATCAGCTTGAGCAAGCCCTTCTCCCTAGGATGCCGCGGCCTCGAGAATTGCCGTTCGCAATTCGGCGATGCCGCTACCCGTTTCGCTCGAGGTCGTGAAGATACGTGGGTGAGCTGCCGGGTGCTTCGCCGCGTCGATCATTGTCGCTTCATAAAGCGCGCCAAGCGCGCTCGGTTTCACCTTGTCGGCCTTGGTCAGGACCAGATGATAGCTGACCGCGGCGTCATCGAGCATCCGCATCACGTCCCGGTCCACTTCCTTGAGGCCGTGGCGCGAATCGACCAATACCAGCGCCCGCTTCAGCACCGACCGGCCACGAAGATAGTCATTCACGAGATGACGCCACCGCCTCACCAAATCCTTGGGCGCCTCCGCGAAACCGTAACCGGGCATATCGACAAGCCTCAGCTGTAGGGGCTGGCCGACGTCGAAAATGTTCAACTCCTGGGTCCGTCCGGGGGTGTTCGAGGTGCGGGCCAGCGACTTGCGGTTGGTAAGCGCGTTAAGGAGCGAGCTCTTGCCCACGTTCGACCGGCCGGCGAACGCGATTTCCGGCGCGGTGGGGTCGGGCAGGAACTTGAGCTCCGGCGCGGACTTCAGGAACTCGATCGGGCCGGCGAACAGCTTCCGCGCGCGCTCCTCGAGCTCCCTGTCCGCTGCGTCGCTCATGTGTGGACCGGATGCGTGTCGCTGAGGTGAAGGCCGAACCGGCGGTACAGCCACCATTGCTGGGCCATGGTCAGCAGGTTGTTGGTGATCCAGTAGAGCTGAAGCCCGGCCGCGAACGGCGCCATGATGAAGACCAGGAACCAGGGCATGATCGCGAACATCTGCGCCTGGGTCGGGTCCATCGGTTGCGGGTTGAGCTTCATCGACAGGAACTGGGTGAGGCCAACGAGGATCGGCAGGACTCCGATTGCCAGCATCGCGGGTGGCGTGAAGTGCAGGAGACCGAACAGGTTGACCGGAGTCAGCGGGTCGGCCGCGGACAAGTCCTTGATCCACAGGATGAACGGCTGGTGGCGCATTTCGACGCTGACCACGAGCACCTTGTAAAGTGCGTAGAAGACGGGGATCTGCAGCACGATCGGAAGGCATCCCGCCGCCGGATTCACCTTCTCTTCCTGGTAAAGCCTCAGGATTTCCTGCTGCTGACGCTGCTTGTCGTCCTTGAAGCGTTCCTGGATGGCCTTCATCTTCGGTTGGAGCTTGCGCATCGCCGCCATCGACTGGAACTGCTTTTGCGCGATCGGGAACATGATCGCCCGAACGATGAAGGTGAGGGCGATGATCGCGAGTCCGAAATTGCCCAGCGTGTGGAACAGGAACATCAGCACGTCGAAGATCGGCCGCATGAAGAATTCGAACCAGCCCCAGTCGATCGCCTTGGTAAGCTTCGGGATGCCCGCGTTTTCGTAGCGGTCGAGCCAGGACTTTTCCTTCGCGCCCGCGAACAGCCGAGTCTGAGTCGAGAAGGTCTGTCCGGGCGCAACCGTCGCCGGAGCACCGGCATAATCGGCCTGGTAACCACCGCTCGGGCTGCGACGGAAATCCGCTGACACGGATGAGCTCGGGGCGAGAGCGGTCAGCCAATATTTATCGGTGAAGCCGAGCCATCCCTCGACATTGTTGAAAGGCTGGCTGCCGTTCTTGTCGAGGTCTTTCCAGTTGACGTCGTAATTCGCCTTGCCGTCGAACACGCCGATCGGACCGACGTGGTTGGTCCAGCTCGATTTGTCAGCCGATTCTCCGGAGCGGCTGACGAGCCCGATCGGCCGTACGACGATCGGCTGGCCGGCGGCGTTCAGGACACTTTGCTGGACGCTGAAGAGATAACCGTCATCCACGGCGATCTTGAGCTGGTAGCGCGTGCCGTCCGGCATCTGAGTGCTCAGTGTGACCGGATGGCCGGGGACGAGCTGCTCATTGTCGGCGGTCCAGACAGTATCGAGACCCGGGACTTGGGCGCCCTGAGCGGTCCAGCCAAACTCGGCGATGTAAGCGTTGGGGGCGCCGAGCGGGGACAGGAGCCTCACCGGCGGTGAATCCTTGGCGAGCGTCTGCCTCTCGTTGACCAATAGCAGGTCGTCGAGCTGGGCGCCCTTGAGGTTGATCGACCCCTGAAGCGAAGGCGTCCGGATCGCCACCCGCGGAGACGAGCCGATGGCGGCCGAAATAGTCTTCAGGACCCTTGGACTCGATGCGGGCGCCGGCTCCGCGCTCGGCTGCGGCAAGGGCTTTTGCTTGCCAGCCTCGACCTTCGTGGTCTGCGGATTGGAGGCCGGAAAATATTTGTTGGCGGCCCAGGTCCAGCCGAGCAGGACGAGCGCGCTCAGCACCACCGCGAGGATCAAATTCTTGTTGTCGTTCACTTGGGTCTCGATCCTCTAGGGTACGGGGTCGTGGCCTTGGCCGCCCCACGGGTGGCAGCGGCCGATGCGCTTCAACGCCATCCAGCCGCCGCGCGCCGCGCCATAGCGCTCGATTGCGGTGATCGCATAGGCCGAGCAGCTCGGCTGGTAGCGGCAGCTAGGCGGCAAAATCTGTGACGGGCCTTTCTGCCAGCCCTTGGCGATCAGGATCATCAGGCGGCCGATCATGACTTGCGAAGCCTGTCGAGAGCGTCGGCGAGCTCCGAGCGGAGGAGGCCGAAATCGCGCTCGACGCCCTTCGCGCGTCCAATCATGACATGATCGGCGCCGGGCACGCCCTTAGCCGGCACCAACTCGCGGGCGAGCGCTCGGAAGCGGCGTTTCATCCGGTTGCGGATCACCGCACCGCCGATCTTCTTGGTGACGGTGAAACCGACGCGCATCAGCGGGCTGGAATCCTCGCGATCGCGGACGAGCAGGACAAAACCGGGAGTCGTGGCGCGCCGGCCGGCATTCGCCGCGACAAAATCGGCGCGCTTGCTGAGCGTGATTAGGCGCTGAGCTTCTTGCGGCCGCGTGCGCGGCGGGCGTTCAGCACCTTGCGGCCGCCGACGGTCGCCATCCGGCTGCGAAAGCCGTGACGCCGCTTGCGGACCAGATTGCTCGGCTGGAAGGTGCGCTTCATCACTCATGCCTTTAAGTTCGAATTCAAAGAAAAAGGGCCGCCCTCGAAGGCAGCCGCTGTCGTGCGCGCCGATAGTGGAGAGGGCGGGGGAAGTCAATTGCGCGGGCCAGGTTTCGACGGGTCGCGAAGAGCATCGCGCCGCTTCGCGCTTTCCCTGCGCAAGGCCCAGTCGGTCCAGCGACCTGCCTTGGGCTGCCAGCGCTTGAACCTGACGTAGCGGCGCTTTGCCCACATGCTGGTCTTGAGAACGAGCGCGAGTCCAATTCCGGCGACGACGATTCCGCCCGGGCCCGGTATCGCACCCACAAGCGGAGACACGACCAGGAGCACCACGCCAACCGCGAACAAAGACCATTCGACCACCGGATGGTCGATAAAGCGACGCCACTGACCCCTGCTGAACATGCGTGTTGATGTGGTGAGACACCGCGCTTGCCGCAAGCGCTTGCGAAATGCGGTCCGAACAGTCTAGCTTTGTTCTGCCGAGCTAGGGGGAAGTCTGACCAGCGTTGTTCGTTCGGGGGGCGGGGCCTGATGGCTGCCACCGTCGCCACTGTCGCGTATCTCGGCCTCGAAGCCCGCGCCGTCGAAGTGCAGGTTCAGCTCACCTCGGGCGTTCCGAAATTCACGATCGTCGGCTTGGCCGACAAAGCCGTGGCCGAAAGCCGCGAACGGGTGCGGGCGGCGCTTGCCGCGATCGGACTCGCCCTTCCGCCCAAGGTCATCACGGTGAACCTCTCGCCAGCCGACCTTCCGAAGGAGGGCTCGCACTACGACCTGCCGATCGCATTGTGTCTGCTGGCGGCGATTGGAGCGACTGACGCCGAGACACTGTCGCAATATGTGGCGGTCGGCGAACTTTGCCTCGACGGACGGATAGCAGCCTCGCCCGGCGTTTTGCTGGCTGCACTTCACGCGTCATCTTCCGACAAAGGCCTGATCTGTCCTGCCGCACAGGGCAGCGAGGCGAGCTGGGCTGGTGAGCTCGACGTGATCGCCGCGCCCGACCTGCTCGCGCTTCTCGCCCATCTCAAGGGAACGAGCCTCGTAGCCGCGCCGCTGCCTGTCGAAGCGGAGGTGCGCGACTGCGGACCCGACCTCGCCCAGGTCAAGGGCCAGGAAGTCGCCAAGCGTGCCCTCGAGATCGCCGCCGCGGGCGGGCACAATCTGCTGATGAGCGGGCCGCCGGGAGCCGGAAAGTCGCTCCTTGCGGCCTGCCTCCCCGGAATCCTCCCACCATTGCAGCCGAGCGAAGCGCTCGAAGTCTCGATGGTGGCCTCGGTCGCGGGCGAGCTCGGCGGCGGCAAGATCCGCCGTCAGCGACCCTTCCGCTCACCGCATCACAGCGCCTCGATGCCCGCGCTGGTTGGCGGCGGCCTGCGCGTCCGCCCCGGTGAGATCAGTCTCGCGCATCTCGGTGTCCTCTTTCTCGACGAGCTTCCCGAATTCCAGCGGCCGGTTTTAGATTCCCTTCGCCAGCCGCTGGAAACCGGCTCGGTCAGCGTCGCCCGCGCCAACACCCATGTCACCTTCCCGGCGCGGGTGCAGCTGGTCGCGGCGATGAATCCGTGCCGCTGCGGGCATCTGGGCGATCCGGCGCTCGCCTGCAGCCGGGCGCCGCGCTGCGCCGCCGACTATCAGGCGCGGGTCTCCGGTCCTTTGCTCGACCGTATCGACCTCCACGTCGAAGTCCCGGGTGTCTCCGCCGCCGACCTGACGCTGCCACCGCCTGCCGAAGGAAGCGCCGACGTCGCCCGCCGCGTCGCCTCGGCGCGCCAAGTCCAGGCCGACCGCTACAACGGTCACGGCCCGCGCACGAACGCGGAAGCCGACGGCGAGCTGCTCGATAAAGTGGCGACGCCCGACGAGCCGGGGAAAAAGCTGTTGGCGGACGCCGCCGCCGCGATGCGCCTGTCCGCCCGAGGCTTTCACCGGGTTCTCCGCGTCGCCCGCACCATCGCCGACCTCGCCGGCGCCGAGCAGGTTGGCCGGATCCACGTCGCCGAGGCCCTTAGCTACCGAAGGCAGGCGCCACGGAATTGAGGATTGCCAGCGTATTGCGATTGGCTAGCTTGACCGAATTGCAAAGGGGGAACTGATGCAGAAACTATCACCGATCGGCTGGGCGCTCCGCCCGCTCAAGAATTACGCGAATTTCTCAGGGCGCGCCTCGCGTGCCGAATTCTGGTGGTTCTTCCTTCTCACGATGATCCTCTACATCGCTGGACTTGTCGCGCTTGGGGTGGCCGGCGCGGGGGCCTCGGCCTTAAACCCGGCCAGCGCCATAATGCAGGGCGCGTTTGGAATTGGAATGATTTTCATCGGCTTGTTCTGGCTCGCGCTCTTCGTGCCGATGCTGGCCGTTCAGTTTCGCCGACTGCATGACATCAATCGTTCCGGCTGGTGGCTCGGGGCTTTTTGGCTTCTTTATCTTCTCTACGCCTTCCTGGCATTCGGCATGTTGGCATCCGCGGCCACAACGGTCGAATCGGCACCGAGCGTCGGTAGTGCCGCCGCGGTGGGAATCATCGCGCTGATTTTCTTCGTCTATTCAATCGTACTGCTGGTGTTCTTCTGCCTCCCGGGCACGAAGGGATCGAACCGATTTGGCGACGACCCTTATGGCGCCAACGTCGAAGAAGTCTTCGC
>DASTAU010000219.1:0-6566 GCA_035712425.1 Sphingomicrobium sp. | reverse complement strand
AAGGCCGTGTTTTCGACGTCGATCTCGAGCTTCTCGACCGGCGTTACGAGCACATGCCTGCCGTCCGGCTCGCGTCTCAGGACCGTTGAGAAAAGCCGCACCATCTCGGGGCGGCGGATCGGCTCGCCATCGTGATACCAGCGTCCATCGCGCGCGATGCGCATTCCGGAATGGCCGCAGCGCTCTGGATTCCAGCGCTCGACCGGAGGCAGGCGACGCTCGTCGATGAGCTTCTGAAGCTCGCCAAGGGTGATTCCCTGAAGCTCTATGGGTGTGCGGCTCTCCGGCATTCGCCTGCCATTGGATTGCTTCGCGGCGCGGCTCAAGGCAGGAGTTTCCGCGATGGCACAGGAGAGAACCGCAATCGTGACAGGTGCGGGCAAGCGCGTCGGGCGCGACATCGCCGCTGCGCTTGTCGAGGATGGCTGGCGCGTCGTGGCCCAGGTTCATCACGGCGATGATGAGGTTCCCGAGGGCGCGCGCAAGGTAGTGGCCGATCTACAGGACACGGAGTCCGCGGACGCGATCTTCGCTGCGGCGGACGCGCTCCCGCCAGCTCGACTGCTGGTGAACAATGCCGCTCGGTTCGCGTGGGATGGGTTCGGCGAGTTCGACCGCCAAGAATTCGCAGCGCACATGGCTGTGAACGTCCGCGCGCCGGCTCTTCTTATTGAGCGGTTCGCTGCGCTCCAGGACGCGGCCCGGGATTCGCTGGTGATCAATCTTCTGGACTCGAAGCTTGCCGCTCCGAACCCCGACTACCTCAGTTATACTCTGTCGAAGCAGGCGCTGGCCGGGTTGACTGAGCTTGCGGCGCGTGCGCTTGCAGTCCGGGGAATCCGCGTTAACGGCATCGCCCCGGGCCTGATGCTCCGCTCGAGCGGCCAGAGCGAGGAGAACTTCGAAGCGATGCATGCGAACAACCCGCTTCGGCGCGGGGTCGAACCGGCCGACGTGATCGGCGCGATACGATATTTTGTCGGGGCGCGCTGTCTCACCGGTCAGGTCCTGGTGATCGATTCCGGGCACCGCTTCCGGGGCCTGGACCGCGACGTACAGTTCCTGGGAAACCCATGAGCGAGCCCAAGCTTGTCGGCCTGGTGCCGGAAAACCTGAAGGTTCGATCGCAGCGGATCGTCCTCGAATCGCTCGACGTCCAGACCGACATCGGCTTTCACGACTTCGAGGTGGGGACACCGCAGCGGCTTTCGGTGACGGTCGAGATTTGGCTCGACGATACGACGGCTCCGCCGGACGACGATCCACGGCACGCCTGGAATTACGACTTCCTTCGAACGGAGGTCGAGGAGATCGCCTCGTCGCGGCGTTTCAATCTTCAGGAAACGCTGGCACACGAGATTTTCGGGCGGCTCGCGGCGTTTCGGGGTGTCCGCGCGCTTCGAGTGCGCACTTCAAAGCCCGACGTCTATCCCGACGCGCACGGTGTCGGGGTCGAGGTTGCGTCGTTCCGCGGCGCCTGGCCGGAGGGCTGAGCAAAGCGTTCGCGGTCAATAGTTTCACGCCTTCCGGACGTGGAACAAAATCCATTGCGCGGCCTTTGAGGCAGCGATAAGGAGGCGCGCTTGTCGCCAGTGCCACGGTACAGCATTGGCGATCCCATCATGGTGCCGCGGCGAGCGTCAAAACGCCCGGTTTGACCGTGGGAAACTACGGCGTGTCGAGGAGAAGTTCGGGTTAAATGTCCTATGCGCAACGCAAAGAGCTGAGCGGCAACAGAACCGTCTCGATCGCGATGACGATCGCCGTTGTGGGCTCGCTCATGTACGCGATCGTCACGGGCCTGGCTTACAACGTCATCAAGAAGACGGCTGAGCAGCTCAAGGTCATCGATGTCGAGCAGCAGCCGCCTCCCCCCGAGCAGCCGCCGCCACCGCCGAAGGACATGCCGAAGGTGCCGCCGCCGCCGGTGACTCCGCCGCCGCTCGTCCAGATGAATACGCCGGCGCCGCCGACCATCACGACGGTGGTGGCTCCTCCGATCCCGCCGATGGCTCCGCCGGTGATCGCCCCGCCTGCCCCGCCCGCGCCCCCGCCTCCGCGCAAGACGGTGTCAGCGCAAAGTGCGCGAGGCGATTTGCGCTCGCTTTTCAGCGGAGACGATTATCCGGCGTCGGCGCAGGCTGCAGGGGCCGAAGGAACGGCGCGAGCGACTCTGTCGATCAGCCCGTCCGGTCAGGTGGTTGGCTGCAACATCACGCAGTCCACCGGCAACAGTGCTCTCGATTCCGCGACGTGTAACATTCTTCGCCGGCGCGCGAAGTTCACCCCGGCTCGCGACAGCAACGGGAATGCGACAAGCGATACGATCGAGACGCCTCCGATCAGGTGGCAGCTCGAAGGCTAACATTTAGGTTATTTGGACAGGTTTTCAGAAGGAAAGCATAGTTATGCAAGCAGCATCCGCCGGTGGATCGAACCCTTATGGTCTGATTCCCGCTCTCCAGCAGGGCGGAATCATCGCAATTTCGGTGTTCGCGATCCTTGTCTTGATGTCGATCTTCTCATTCTACATTCTTTTCACCAAGCTGATGCAGCAGCAGAAGATCATCAGCCAGGGCCGCAAGGTCCGTGCGAGCTTCTGGAACTCTCCGAACCTTCGCGAGGCTGCGACCAAGCTCGACGCCAAGAGCGCCTATCGCTCGATCGTTGACGATGCGCTGCTTGCGCAGGACCAGCACGGCAAGCTGACTGATCCGATCGATCAGCACGACTGGATGGCCAACAGCCTGGCGCGCAGTCAGGGCTCGATCGGCGCACGCCTCGGCGAAGGCCTCGCCTTCCTCGCGACCGTCGGCTCGACCGCTCCGTTCATCGGTCTGTTCGGAACCGTCGTCGGCATTTACCGCGCCCTCATCAAGATCGGTGCGGCCGGCCAGGCGTCGATCGACACCGTCGCCGGCCCGGTCGGCGAATCGCTGATCATGACCGCGCTCGGCCTCGTCGTCGCGGTTCCGGCGGTGCTCGCCTACAACTGGCTCGTTCGCCGCAACAAGTCGATCATGGAGGACCTCGCGGCCTTCACGAACGACCTTCACGGCTATCTGATGTCCGATGGCGCGGTGAAGCCGCGCATCGGCGGCGGAACGGCCAAGGGCGCGACCGCGGCCCGGACGACGGCTGCCCCCGCGCGCCCGGGAACCGAGCCGGTTCGGACAACGACGCCTGCCAAGTAAGCAGTCGGAGGGCTGGCTCGCCGGCTCTCCGCCGACACACGAAGAAAGCGATAGCTGATGGCAGTAAGTGTAGGCCCCGCCGAGGGCGAAGACGAAGCCATGTCGGACATCAACGTCGTTCCGCTGTGCGACGTGATGCTGGTGCTCCTGATCATCTTCCTGATCACCGTTCCGGTGGTGATCCAGCAAGTCCCCGTAACCTTGCCGAAGGTTCGTTACGAGCCGACGACGACGAAGCCCGACAACGTCTCGCTGAGCGTCCGCAACGGTCCGAACAACACCTGCGAGGTCTACTGGCTTCTCAAGAAGGTCGACCAGAAGCAGCTGCTCGACATGGCCGTCAAGAAACTCGAGGACCAGATCAAGAAGGTGGGCGGGGTCCAGAACATCAACGAAGACAATATGCCCGAGGCGCATATCCGCGGGGACATCAACACCCAGTACAAGTGCATCGGCGCGGTGATCATCACGATGCAGGAGGCTGGGTTCCAGCGCGTCGGCTTCATTTCGGAACCCCCGCCTAACCAGACAGTGCGGCTGTAGGAGTTACTCGCCATGTCAATGCAAACCACTGGCGACAATGTCGAAGGCGAGCCGATGATCGATATGAACGTGACGCCGCTCATCGACGTCATGCTCGTTCTGCTCATCATGTTCATCATCACCATTCCGATCCAGACGCACGCCGTGAAGCTGGACCTGCCGGTCAACCAGCAGAACAACCCGCCGCCGCCAATCCAGCCGCTCAAGAACACCGTTGGAGTGACGGCTCAGGGCCAGATCACGTGGAATGGCAGCCCGATCAGCAAGGACCAGCTTCGGAATTATCTGGAAGTCACGCAGCAGATGAACCCGATCCCGGAGCTTCACCTGCAGCCGGACGCGACGGCGAGGTACGAGCTGGTCGACGAAGTGCTCGCCATCACCAAGAGGGCACACGTCCAGAAGATGGGCTTCGTCGGAAACGAATATTACGCGCAGGGCATCTTCTAAAGCTGCCCATCGTCGCTGAGATTCAAGGGCGGTTCCCGAAGCGGGAGCCGCCCTTTTTGTTGGCGCTCGCCGGAACGCCATGCCATTGCTCGGGTCAATGACCGACCAGCGCCGTTTCGCCGTTGTCATCCTTGCCGCTGGGCAAGGCACCCGGATGCGTTCTGACACGCACAAGGTGCTTCATCCGATCGCCAGCCGCCCGCTGCTCCTGCATCTCCTGGACCGCGTCGATGCGCTCGGCGCCGACAAGCGTGTGGTCGTGGTCGGAAAGGGACGCGATCAGGTGGAAAAGGCAATCGCGGGGCGCGATGTCGCAATTGCCCTGCAGGCCGAACAGAAAGGCACCGGTCACGCGGTCCAGCAAGCTGCCGATGCGCTTGCCGGTTACGAAGGGCCTGTCCTCATCCTCTATGGCGACACGCCGTTCGTGGAGGCCGACACCCTTCGGCGAATGCTCGACCGCCTCAACGGAGACGATGGGCCTGGTGTCGTTGTGCTCGCCTCGTGTCCGCCCGACCCGCTGAAATACGGCCGGATCATCCTCGGCAAGGGCGACCGCATCGAGAAGATGGTCGAATATAAGGACGCGACCGAGGAAGAGCGCGCCGTGCCGCTGTGCAATTCCGGCATGATGGCGGTTCGTGCCCGCGACCTTTTCCGGTGGCTGGCCGAGGTCGGCAACGACAATGCGGCTGGCGAATATTATCTGCCCGATGTCGTCAACATCGCCGCCGCCGAAGGGCGCGAGGCGGTTGTCATCGAGGGCGATCCTTATGAGACCGCGGGCGTCAACAGCCGCGCCGAGCTCGCCCATCTCGAGCTGGAATGGCAGCGCCGTCGGCGCGAACAGGTGCTCGACGAGGGCGCGACCCTGATCGATCCTGAAAGCGTCTGGTTCGCCTATGATACGAAGCTGGGGCGCGACGTGACGGTCGAGCCGCACGTAGTGTTCGGCCCCGGAGTCCAGGTTGCCGACGGGGCGACCATCCATGCCTTCAGCCACATTGAGGGCGCGATCATCGGGCTGAAGGCCAGCATCGGCCCCTTCGCGAGGATTCGGCCCGGAACCAGGCTCGGCGAACGGACCAAGGTTGGCAATTTCGTCGAACTGAAGAAGGCCGAAGTGGGCGAGGGCGCGAAGGTCAACCATTTGTCCTACGTCGGCGATGCTTCAATTGGCGCGGCGGCCAATATCGGCGCCGGGACCATCACGTGCAATTACGACGGCTTCGGCAAGTACCGGACAGAGATCGGCGCCGGCGCCTTCATCGGCTCGAACACCGCGCTGGTCGCTCCGGTGCGAGTGGGCGACGGCGCGGTCGTCGGTGCCGGTTCGGTGATCACTGAAGACGTCGAGCCAGACAGCCTCGCCGTCGAGCGGACCGAGCAGAAAGGCATCGCGGGCTGGGCGAAGCGCTTCCGCGAACGGATGACCCGCAAAGCGGCGGAGTAAGGCCGGCTAATCTTCCTTACGCAGGAAGGCGAGAAGCTTGGCGAAATAGGTCCGCTGGTCGTCGTACATGTCCATGTGACCGCCGTTAGTCGCGGCGAGCTCGCCATGTGGAAGCTCGTGCGCCATCTTCGCCATATAGGCAGGATCCATCGTGTCGTACTTGCCCGAGATCACCAAAGTCGGGATTTGAATCTTCTTGAGGTCGTTGAAGCGGTCCCAGTTCACCAGTCGTCCGCTTGCGCCCATCTCGCTCGGGCCCTGCATCGTCACGTAGAACTTGCGGTTCATATTCTCTTCGGCGCGCAGCACCGGCTCGGGCCATTGTGCGGCCGGCCGGCGTAGGATGTGCTGCTCGTACCAATTGGGCATCAGCAGGGCCATGTAGGCCGGCTGCTCGGTCTTCCCAGACGCCTCCACGCCGAGGATCTGCTTCAGGAC
This sequence comes from Sphingomicrobium sp., assembly GCA_035712425.1. GTDB lineage: Bacteria > Pseudomonadota > Alphaproteobacteria > Sphingomonadales > Sphingomonadaceae > Sphingomicrobium. Next base: position 488 of record DASTAU010000219.1, on the reverse strand, counting down.
CTTCTGGTCCATCTTCGGCTCGAGGACATTCTTGGCATAAGCGTTGTATGCGGGGATGGAGGCCATCATGTTGGAGATGACGAGGCACTTCATCTGGTCCTGGTGTGCCAGCGCATATTCCATCGCCAGCAATCCGCCCCAGCTGTGGCCGAACAGGCAGAAGTTACTCTTGTCGCCGCCGATCGCCTTGCGGACCTGGTCGACCTCATCGACGTAGCGGGCGAGGGTCCACAGGTCCGGATCGTTCGGGCGATCGCTCTCTCCGGTCTCGAGCTGGTCGTAATGGTAATATTCGACACCGGCGCCCGGAAGGTAGCTGTCCATGACCTCGAGATAGGCGTGCGACAGGCCGGGGCCGCCTGTGAGGAGAAGCAGCTTAAGCTCGGGATTGTTGCCTACCCGCTTGATCCAGACCTGGTGCGGGCCTTTGGGCGTGGAAATCGTGATCTTTCGGGCGCCGCCGGTCCAGGCGTCAGGGTGGCCGCTGT
>DASTAU010000218.1:0-3033 GCA_035712425.1 Sphingomicrobium sp. | reverse complement strand
GGCTCCAGCGCCGGAGAAACTCTGCGCCAGCAGCCGGACCTATGATCTCATCAAGCGCGAGCTTTTCCGTCGCGCGGCGCAAACGAGGGGAAGCGACCAGGCGGCGTTCGACCAGCTCTCCGGCTACGCCGTGGTCCGGATGGAAAACCCCGTGATGGAGAGCCAGGACAGCGCGACTGGCGCGGTTAATTGCTCGGGGTCGCTTTCGCTGGATCTGCCCCCGGGCGTTGGAATCGTCGGTGGCCGGCGGTCGCTCACTGCGGACGTCGACTACACGATACAGCCGGCCGCGGACGGCAGCGGCAATGTGGTGATTCTTCGGAACGCCGACGCAATCATAAGCTCGCTTGCAACCCTCGCGCGCGTCAACGAGCCAGCGACGACCGCGCCGCCGTTAGGGCAAGGTGCCGAAGCGAATAGCGTCGCTCCTGAATTGCCGCCGGCCACCAACCCGCAAGCGGAACCGCCCAAAACTTCCACTCCCTCCGCATCAGGTACGCATCCAAGCTTCGACTGCGCGCGCGCCCGAACGAAGGGGGAGATCGCGGTATGCTCCGACGGTGGCCTTGCCGCGCTCGATCGAAACATGGCGGCGCAATACGGACGCGCGGTTGCCCAGGCCTCTCCGGAGCAGCTCGAGCTGCTCCGGCGGACTCGTGATCATTTTATCGCTTACCGCGACCGCTGCCCGAACCGTTCGTGCATCGGCGACGCTTACGTGGGTCGAATGCGGGAAATCCGCGACATCATGGAAGGGCGTTGGCAGCCGCGCCGATAATCGTGGATAAATCCCGGCGGCTTGCTTGTCGCGGCGCTTCGAACAACCCCATAATCCAGCCGTGACTCAGCCCTACGTTCCGCTTCGCGTTTTCTCCTCCTTTACGATGCTCGAAGGGGCGATGGAGCCGAAGACCATCGCGAGCCGAGCGGCGACTCTCGGCTTCCCGGCGGTCGCGGTCACGGACCGGAACGGTCTCTACGGCGTCATGCCGTTCAGCGATGCCTGCATCGGAAAGGGCATTCAGCCGATCATCGGCGCAATGCTAGCGGTCGCACGCCCGGCCGAGCTTGGCGGAGAGCAGGCCATCGATTGGCTTGTCCTGCTCGCGAAGGACGACCTTGGGTACGGAAACCTCTGCAAGCTGGTCTCGTCCGCTCACCTGGACCGCCCGGTCGAAGAGAGCCCGCACGTCTCTTTCGCGACCCTGGAAGGATTGAGCGCCGACCTCATCGCCCTGACGGCGGGAGGCGAGGGCGCACTCGCGCGCCTGATTGCAGACGGACAACAGGCCAAGGCCGAAGCTTATCTCGACCGGCTTCAAGCGCTTTTCCCGGAACGGCTTTACGTCGAAATCGCCCGCCGCGGGGACCCAACCGAGGATGCGGCAGAAGCAGGGCTGATCGACCTCGCCTATGCGCGCGATCTTCCGCTCGTCGCCACGAACCCCGCCACCTATCTCGATCCGTCCTTTCACGCCGCGCACGACGCGATGCTGTGCATCGCCAATTCGGCCTATGTGGAAAGCGCCGACCGCATTAGCTCGTCGGCCGACGCCTGGCTGAAGGATGGCGAGGCGATGGCGGAGTTGTTCGCCGATCTCCCCGAAGCGCTCGACAACACGGCCGTGATCGCCCAGCGCTGCGCCGTGGCCGCGCCCAAGCGCAGACCGATCCTTCCGCGGCTCGGCGAGAATGAGGACGAGCAGCTACGGTCAGATGCCCACGCTGGCCTCGAGCAGCGGCTTGCCGGGCGGTCGGAAGAGGAAAGGGCGCCTTACCGCGAACGCCTCGATTACGAGCTCGAGATCATCACCGGCATGGGTTTTGCCGGCTACTTCCTGATCGTCGCCGACTTCATCAAATGGGCGAAGGCAAATAATATCCCGGTGGGGCCAGGGCGCGGCTCAGGCGCGGGATCGGTGGTCGCCTGGTCGCTGACCATCACCGACCTCGATCCCCTCGCCCTCGGCCTTCTGTTCGAGCGCTTCCTCAATCCCGAGCGCGTATCGATGCCGGACTTCGACGTCGACTTCTGCGAAACGCATCGCGACAAGGTGATAGCCTACGTCCAGGGCAAGTACGGCCGCGACAAGGTCGCGCAGATCATCACCTTCGGGCGCCTCAAAGCTCGCGCGGTCTTGAAGGACACCGGGCGGGTGCTCCAGATGCCGTACGGCCAGGTCGATCGGCTGGCGAAGCTGATCCCGAACCACCCGACCGATCCGTGGACGCTCGAGCGGTCGCTGAACGGCGTTCCTGAGGTTGCCGCCGAATATAGGGACCCCGGCGTCAAGCGGCTGTTCGACCTTGCGATGAAGCTCGAAGGACTCCCGCGGCACGCCTCAACCCACGCGGCGGGCGTGGTCATCGGCGACCGGCCGCTCGACGAGCTTATCCCGCTTTACCGCGACCCGCGGTCCGATACGCCGGTCACACAGTTCGACATGAAATATGTCGAGGCGGCGGGCCTGGTTAAGTTCGACTTCCTTGGCCTCAAGACTTTGTCGGTGCTGAAGGAGGGACAGCGCCTGCTTGCGGAGCAGGGAGTCGAGGTCGATTTCGGCGCTCTCCCCTGGGATGACCCGGCGGTCTTCGAGCTACTCCAGCGCGGCGACACGGTCGGCGTGTTCCAGGTGGAATCGGAAGGGATGCGGCGCACGCTCTCGGCGGTGAAGCCAACGGTGTTCGAGGACATCATCGCCCTCAACGCGCTCTATCGGCCCGGCCCGATGGACAACATTCCGATGTTTGGCCGCCGCAAGAACGGCGAGGAGCAGATCGAATATCCGCATCCTTTGCTCGAGGGCATCCTGAAGGAGACCTACGGGATCTTCGTCTACCAGGAGCAGGTGATGCAGGCCGCGCAGATCCTCGCCGGCTATTCGCTCGGCGGCGCCGACCTGCTCCGCCGGGCGATGGGCAAGAAGATCCAGTCGGAGATGGACGCACAGCGCGCCCTGTTCGTCGAGGGTGCGCGCAAGAACGAGGTCGAGGAGGCGCGCGCCTCGATGATCTTCGACAAGGTGGCGAAGT
>DASTAU010000217.1:0-5752 GCA_035712425.1 Sphingomicrobium sp. | reverse complement strand
CGCGGCAACGAACGCGGTTAGCGCCTTCGCGGCCGGGAAAGCCGACCTTGTGCTCGGTGGAACGTTCGTGGACCTTCCGCTTGCTCAGCGTATCAAGCTTCCGCGCGGCGCCCTTCGCTTCGATCCCGCCTCGGGGCTGTTTGGCCTCGTCCCTGCCAAGGCCGGCGGCCCGCTCGACAAAGCCGAAGTCCGGCAGCTGCTTAGCCAGGCAATCGATCGAGATACGTTCATTGCGGCGCTCGGAGTGCCGGGGCTGGCGCCGCGCTCGACGTTGCTGGAGCCAGGACTCGAGGGGGTTCCCGCGGTGGTCTCCCCGGCGTGGCAAGGCACGGCCTACGCGGAGCGCCTCCCAGGCCTGCAGACGCAGGCAAACCGCCTTTTCCCGAAATCGCCAAAGCCGACGATCCGCGTCGCCTTGCCCGGGGGGCCGGGCGCCGATCTTCTGCTGAGGCTTCTTCAGCGCGACTGGGGCGCGCTTGGCTTCACCGTTGAGCGAGCGCCAAATGCGGTCGCCGCCGATTTCGCACTGATCGACGAGGTTGCTCCGTCATCCTCTCCCGCATGGTTTGCCCGGCAGTTCCGGTGCGACGTCGTTGCCGTGTGCAGCAAGGACGCGGACGCTCTCATGGATGCGGCCCGGCAAACGCCTGTCCCTGCGCAGCGCTATGCCTTCTTCATCCAGGCCGCGGCGCTGATCGACGGCGGCGAGCTGTTCCTGCCGATCGCTGCTCCGGTGCGCTGGTCGCTCGTGGCCGCCAGGGTCCAGAATTTCGCGGGGAACCGTTACGCCCGCCACACGCTCACGGACCTGGAGGAAAAACCCTCGAACGAGTGAAGCATGCGGATCGACGAAAGGCTTCCATTTCCAACCATCGGGACCGACCCTCGGTCGGTCCGCCAGCGCGTCGAAGCGAGGGAGAAGGTGCTCGAGCGACTGGTCGTCATCCCCGGGATCAACCGGCCGGTCGGACTCGACGTCGTCCTCGACATCGTTCCGATCGTCGGCCCCATCGCCGCCGCTGCTCTCGGCGCGTACATCGTGTGGGAAGCGAAAAATCTCGGCATGTCGAAGTGGCAGATCAGCCGAATGGCCGGCAACGTCGGCGTGGACTGGCTGCTCGGCCTGATTCCCTGGGTCGGAGCGATCCCCGACTTCTTCTTCCGCTCCAACACCCGCAATCTCAAAATCATCAAACGGCACCTCGACAAGCACCACCCGGAAACCGGGATGATCGAAGGCGAGGCTCGTCGCCTCGGCTAATCCCCGCGCGGCGCGATCCAGTCCTGGTCCCAATCCACCTCGTCCGCGATCGGCCGTCCGTAGCGGTCGGTGCTGGGCCGAAAGCGGAAGCGCTGCTCCATCAGCCGGCAGGTCAGCGCATCGAGCTCGGCGACGCCGCTCGAGTGCGTAACCCGGCAGTTGGTCACGCGGCCGTTGGGCTCGACGGTGAACGTGACTCCGACCCGGCCGCCGACCCCCGCATTGCCGAGATGCCTGGGATAATCGGAAGGCCGAATTTCACCGGCAATCAGTTCGAGGTCGCTGCCGCCGCCTCCCTCGCCAAACCCTTGCCCGCCTGATCCTCCGCCGGCGCCCGCGCCGCTTGCTGGACCGATCCCGCTTCCCCCGCCTGAGGGTGGCGTCACTGAAGGCAGTGGGACGACCGGCACGAGCGCAGGCAAGGCGTGCGACGGTACGGGACCAGGCGTACCGCCGATCGGCGCAGGTTTCGCCTTTGGGGCAGCGGCCGACCGATGTTCGGCGACGCGATCTCGCGGTTGAACGAACCTGGGAGCGGGCGGGATCGTCACGTCAATGAGGCGCGACACGACCTCGCTGTGCCTTAGCATGTCGACCCTGAGGCCGATCAGAAGGGCCGCCGCCAGTCCGGCCTGGACAAGGGCGACCGCGGCGAGCGCGATAAGGCGCTCGCGCGGCCTTAGCGCTGCGTCAGCGCGTATAATAGCAGCGGCGATGGGCGGTCATGCTGCGGTCGATCGCTCCGCCCGCCACCGCGCCCCCGACCGCGCCCGCGGCCGTACCCAGAAGCCCGTGACCGATCAGGCTGTGACCGACAACCGCGCCGGCCACGCCGCCGACCACAGTGCCAGTAACCGCGTGAGAGCGGCGGCAGACCTTATGCCGGTAGCGGGTGTGGCTGTAATAATGATGCCGGTGTCGCGTCGCCGCGGCCGCCGGAATCGAGACGGAAGAGGCGGCGGTTACCGCAAGAGCTGCCGCGCCGATAAATTTGGATACAGTTCGCATTGGTCAAATTCCCTCTGTTTCGGGTCGCCAACGAACTTGGCCATAGCATGTTTCATGCGACAAGCCGGTAACGGCAGTGCGTTGCTCGCCAAAGACGCGCCGAGCCTGTTAACGCACCCTCCGGGCTAGCGGGCGCGAACCGCGCTCCCGACCGCGGCATAGGGCACGGGACGGCCGTCGATATTGCCGGCTGGAGAATAGCGGCAGACGAGATAATCGTTGCGCGCATTCGATGCGACCGCGCAGCCGACGCGCGTCGTCGTCGGCCAGACCATCTGCGTGTAATGGCCGACATTCTCCCAATTGCCGCTGCGGCTCACCGCGGGGAAAATGCCTGGAACGAAGTCGCGCTGCTCGGAAGCCCAGCCGCCGACCATCGCCTCGTAGCTGTAGTAGCCGCGGGTCCCCATCCACAGATTCTCGCCCGTGCCGGGTCGCGCGTGGCGATCCGAATGCTGGAAGCTGTTGGTGAGCGCGAGCTGCACCGCATAAGCCGCCGCGCCATTGGCGAGCGTCGAATCCCACGCGAGCGGCGCGGCGCCGAACTGAGCGCGCACGGCATTGTGCGCGGCAAGAATGCGCGCCGGGAACTGGCTTGCGATGTTGGCGGCCGCAACGGCCGGAGTATGGAGACCGATGCTCAAAATGGCCGCCGTCAGCGGCAGCCTGATCAATCGCGACATGAACTTTTCCCTCCCCCGAGATCGCTCACAAGATGGCGATTCTCCTTTGAACAACAATGGCTTACTCGCGTGGAGCGACTCAGGTAATCGCAGCCGTGACTCGTCACGCCGCGAATTTGCGCCGGACAGGGTTAGCGTTGGGTTATCGTGTTCAGTCGCCGCTGATGCGCGGGTCGATCTCAGCGGGTGGAACTCCGCCGTCCTTGTCTTCGATGATCGGCGCGCCGACGTCACCCTGCCCCACCGTACGCCCGGCCATTTCGAGCATCCGCTCGAGCGGCACCCGCGCGCGGTCCATGATCTCGGGCGAAAGCTCGATCCGGGGCTCGAGATCGCGCAGCGCGACGTAGAGCTTCTCGAGCGTGTTCAGCGCCATGTACGGGCACATGTTGCAGTTGCAGTTCCCGTCGCCGCCGGGAACTCCGATGAAGGTCTTGTCGGGCGCCGCTTTCTCCATCTGGTGGATGATGTGCGGCTCGGTCGCGACGAGGATGGTCTTCGCCGGGCTGCTCAGCGCGAAGTCGAGGATCGACTTCGTTGAACCGACATGGTCGGCATGATCGATGATGTGCGGCGGGCATTCGGGGTGCGCCGCGACCGGCGCGTCCGGGTGCTCGGCCTTGAGCTTCAACAGCTCGGTCTCGCTGAAGGCCTGGTGGACGATGCAGATGCCAGGCCACAGCAGCATCTCACGCCCGAGCTTCCGCGCCAGATAGCCGCCGAGGTGCCGATCGGGGCCGAAGATGATCTTCTGGTCCTTCGGGATCTGGTCGAGAATGATCTGAGCGCTCGACGACGTGACGATGATGTCGCTGAGCGCTTTCACCGCCGCCGAGCAGTTGATGTAGGTGAGCGCGATATGGTCGGGGTGAGCGGCCCGAAAGGCGGCGAACTGGTCGGGCGGGCAGCTGTCCTCCAGGCTGCAGCCGGCGTCCATGTCGGGAAGAATCACCGTCTTTTCGGGCGACAGGATTTTCGCGGTCTCGGCCATGAAACGGACGCCGCAAAAGGCAATTACGTCCGCATCGGTAGCAGCCGCCTTGCGCGACAGGTCGAGGCTGTCGCCGACAAAATCCGCGAGGTCCTGGATCTCTGGCTTCTGGTAATAATGCGCGAGGATCACGGCGTTGCGTTCGCGTTTCAGGCGCTCGATCTCGGCGAGAAGGTCGAGCCCTTTGAGGCTCGCTGTTTGAACGGTCATTTCTGTGCCTGTGCCGCGCGACGGCGCTCCGCTTCCTTGATCGCTTCCTCATATGGGGTCGAACCGGTGATGAAGCTAGGGACATCCTTGCCGTCGGTCGGGAAGCGCGCGACGACCTTCACGTCCTTGAACCCCGCCGCCAGCAGCGGCATCGCGAAGCTCCGGGCGACCGCGTCGCGGGCAGCCTGCCGGGCGAGCTGCATCGGGACGGCAGCGGTCGCCTGCTTGCGCAGGTCCTGGACCGCGCGGTCGCGATTGGCCTGGTCGAGCTGCTCGTTCGCGTTGGTGAGCGCGGAGAGCACCCCGCCCCCGCCATATTCCTTGACCGCGTTGATATCGACGTCCGGCCCGGCGACCTCGACTTCCGGCAGCTGGACCGTCAGCGTCTTGCTCGATCCATCCCAGCTGACGTCATTGTTCTGCAGCTTCGACAGATCGAGCTCGTAGCGAACATCGCCCGGGAGGATCAAAGTCCGCTCCGAGCTGACCAGGCCGCCGAGCCGCTGCTGCTCGCTCGTCACCACGGACACGTAGCGCGCCGCGAACACCGTCAGCCGGTTCTCCGAACGCATCGATTCGAGGCTCGCGGTCGCGATCGTCTTGGGGTTGGGCCCGCCGAATATGCGGTCTGCAATGCCCGTCGTGACTCCGAGCAGAACGCCGAGGATCAAGGCGACTACGATCGCGGCCAGCGCGACCAGGTTCTTCAAACGGCTGTCCATAGGTCCTGCTGTTGTTCAACCAGACCGCGCCGCTCGAGGTCCACGAGATGCGCGAGGACGGAGCCGCCCGCCGCCGCCGTCAGCCGAGGATCGAGCCCGGGATAGGCATTCGCCACTATGTCGGGGATCGTGCGTGCCTTCTCGCCCACCAGCTTCAGGATCTGCCGCTCGCGCTGCATCCGGTGGCCCATCAGGTGCCGGACATATTGCTGCGGGTTCCCGACAGGCTCTCCGTGCGCCGCATAATAGATGCGGTCCTGACGCCCGCGCAGCTTGTCGAGGCTGGCCATGTAAGCCGCCATGTCCCCGTCCGGCGGAACGACGACCGTCGTCGACCAGCCCATCACATGATCGCCCGTGAAGAGCGCGTCGCCATAAGCGAAGCAAAGGTGGTTCGACGTATGTCCCGGCGTCGCCACGGCAGTGATCGCTTTGCCATCGGCCTGAATCGTGTCGCCATCCTGAAGCACCCGGGCGGGCACGTAATCGCCGTCGAACGACGCATCGGCGCGAGGCCCGACTGTTTCGAGCGCGAGCGGAGCGCAACCGATGATCGGCGCGCCGGTGCGCTCGGCCAGCGGCCGCGCGGCGGGGCTGTGGTCGCGGTGGGTATGGGTGCACATGATCGCGATGAGCTTGCGGTCACCGATCGCGTCCCTCAGCGCGTCGAGATGCTCCGGCAGGTCGGGTCCGGGATCGACGACCGCGACTTCATGCTCCCCGAGCAGGTAAGACTGGGTGCCGAAATAAGTGAATGCCGAAGGATTGTGCGCGAGCACGCGAGCAATTCCCGGCTCCAGCTGCTCAAGCCTGGCGTAAGGCGCGTCCACGGCGCTCTGAATGCCTGTGGAACCGGTCAGGCCGCAAGAGCGGCGGC
>DASTAU010000216.1:0-2053 GCA_035712425.1 Sphingomicrobium sp. | reverse complement strand
CTACGGCTATTACGCGATTCTGGTTGTGCTCCTCTTCCTCAGCGTCGTTGGATTCCTGGGCGGGATGATGGGCGGAATGAAGCTTCTCGCCGCTCTTCCATGGAACGGCGCGATCAAGGGCGTCCTCGCCCTCGTCGCCGGTGGCATCGTCGGCTACGGCGTCACAAAGCTGATCAGCTTCCTCGTTCGGGCAACCGGAAGCGACTTCGGCGAATGGTACTCGATCGCCGCCGCGCGCTGGGAAGCGCGGCTTCAGGATCATCGCCTCGCGATGGTCTTCGCCGGATTGATTACGCTGCTGCTGAGCGCCGTCCTGTTTGGAACGCTGCCCCAGTCCTTCTTCCCGCCGCAGAACAGCGACTATTCGCAGGTCAACATCAAGCTCGCGCCTGGCAGCACGCTTCCGCAGACCGAGGCGGTCACCGACCGCGTCGCGAAGATCCTCGTTGCCGATCCGACCGTCGATCGCGTGTTCGAGAGCGTCGATGTCGGCAGTTCCGAGGTCAACATCGTCCTCAAGAAGGACCGCAAGCTCAAGAGCACCGAGTTCGAGCGGAATCTTTCCCCGACGCTCGCCGCTATTCCTGACGCCCGGGTGAGCTTCCAGAGCCAGAATGGCGGCGGACCCGACGCGGATTCGCGCGACATCATGATTTACCTGGGCGGTGAGGATCCGGCCCAGCTCAACGCCGTCGCGAACGAAATCGCGAAAGAAATGGAGACGGTCCCTGGCCTCCGCGCCCCTCGCGTTGGCAGCAACCTCGCCCAGCCCGAGATCACCATCACGCCGCACTTCGACGTTGCCGCCGATCTCGGCGTAACGACGGCTGCGCTGAGCCAGACGATCCGGATCGCGACCCTCGGCGACATCGAGCAGAACAGCGCGAAATTCTCGCTGTCCGACCGCCAGGTGCCGATCCAGGTCTCGCTGTCTGAGGACGCGCGCAAAGACCTCTCGACGCTCGAGAACCTGCCGGTGCCGACCGCGTCCGGCGGTTCGGTCCCACTGAAGTCGGTTGCCCAGATCGGCTTCGGCTCCGGCCCGACGACGATCAAGCGGTCGAACCAGCTTCGCCGCCTGTCGATTGGCGCCGACCTCGCGCCTGGAGTCGTCGAAGGCGACGTCACATCGAAGATCAACGAGCTCCCTGCGGTCAAGAACCTGCCGCAGGGCATCCAGAAGATGAACCTGGGCAACCAGAAGTGGCAGGCCGACCTGCTGTTCAACTTCGCGATCGCGCTGATCTCCGGCGTGCTGCTCGTGTTCGCGGTGCTGGTCCTGCTCTACCGCCGCTTCCTCGCGCCGTTCGTGAACATGGGTTCGCTGCTGCTTGCTCCGTTGGGAGCGGCGATAGCCCTGCACATCGCGGGACAGCCCGTGTCGCTGTTCGTCCTCATCGGGATCCTGATGCTGTTCGGGATCGTGGCGAAAAACTCGATCCTTCTCGTCGACTTCGCCGTCGAGATGATGAACCACGGCATGGAGAAGAACAAAGCCATCTGGGAGGCGGGCCACAAGCGCGCCCAGCCGATCGTCATGACCACGGTTGCGATGGTCGCGGGCATGCTCCCGACCGCCTTCTCGATCAGCGGCGATAACAGCTGGCGCGCCCCGATGGGCATCACCGTCATCGGCGGCCTCATCTTCTCGACCATTCTGACCTTGCTCCTGGTGCCCTCCTATTTCTCGATCGCAATCTCGATCGAATCGCGGGTCGGGCGCATCTTCCACCGCTTCGTCGGCGCCGATGCGCACGCGACCGGGCATCCCGTTCCAGCGGAGTGATGAACCTCGGCGCCGGCTCAGCTATTGAGCCGGCATGAAGGCGATGGCGAACGGCGCTCTGTCCCGCTTCAATCCGGCGCAACCCGGTGCGCAGGGAATGAAGGTCGTCGCGACGGGGCTGCTGATCGTGATGGCCGCCGTTTTCGCGGTCGCGCGAACGTTTGAGCATCAATATCCGGCGCTTGCCTATGTGAAGTCCTTCGCCGAGGCGGCGATGGTCGGCGGCCTTGCCGACTGGTTCGCGGTCACTGCCCTGTTCCGCCATCC
>DASTAU010000215.1:0-7929 GCA_035712425.1 Sphingomicrobium sp. | reverse complement strand
GGAAGCGAAGAAGGAAGGCGAGGTGAAGGTCGGCAAGTTCCCGATGCTCGCCAACAGCCGCGCCAAGACTAACCGCGAGCCCGACGGCTTCGTCAAGGTCATCGCCGACGCCAAGACCGACCGCGTGCTCGGCGTCTGGATTATCGCTTCGGTCGCGGGAACGATGATCGGCGAAGCCGCGCTGGCGATGGAGTTCGGAGCGACCTCAGAGGATATCGCCTACACCTGCCACGCCCATCCGACGCACGAGGAAGCGCTCAAGGAAGCGGCGATGGCGGTTCAGGGCAAGCCGATCCACATTTGAAGCGAGGCGTCGTAGCGATGCCCACTCTTCACGACGACTGGACAATCTTTCCGCACGGGCCGGTCGAGCGGATCGACGACGGCATCCTCAGCGTCGAGGGCGAGATTCAGATGCCGCTTGGCCGCTTCCCGCGGCGAATGACGGTTGTCGCGTTACGCGACGGCCGAACCGTCGCATTCAGCCCTGTCGCGCTCCACGAGATTGCGATACGCGAAGTCGAGGCGTTCGGCGCGCTCACTTTCATGGTCGTCCCCAACGGCTTCCACCGCCTCGATGCTCGCCCGTTCGAGAAGCGCTATCCGGACATCAAGGTGGTCTGCCCACCGGGGTCGAAAAAACGTGTCGAGAAAGCCGTTCGGGTCGACGCGGTGAGCGACGTCTTCAACGACGGTGACGTGCGCTTCGTTTTGGTCGGCGGGATGCGCAACGCCGAGGCTGCGCTCCTCGTTCGGCGAGGATCGGGCACGACACTAATCCTCAACGACGTGATCTCCAACGTCCGCCACCCGAAAGGCCTCGGCGCAAACATCATGGCGCGGCTTTTCGGATTCGGCTTGAAGCGCCCGCAAATGGCGCGGGAGGTCCGTTATCTCTTCGTCGGCGACAAGCGCGCCCTTGCGAACCAGCTCCGAGACTGGGCAGCGATTCCCGATCTCCGCCGAATTATCGTTTCGCACGGCGAAATCATCGATAAGTCGCCGGTCGACGTACTACGATCGATTGCATCCACGCTGGATTGAGGCCCCGGCAAAAGCGCTATTCTCTGCCGCGATGCTTTTCGCGCTCCTTCTCGCAGCCCAAAGCCCGGCCGACCTGTCGGCATTCGCGCCCTTCGCCGGTTCATGCTGGATCGCCGATTTCACCTCGACGATGAGCGACACCCATTGCTTCGAGGCGATGTACGGCGGCGCGCACGTCCGCGACCGCCACGAGGTTAAGGAGAAGGGCAAGATCATCTACGCCGGCGAGACGGTCTACAGCCTCGACGGCAACAGCGCCGTGTTCACTTACTTCAATTCGCTCGGCGGCGTAGGCCGCGGCACGGTCGAACCGGGCGGCTCAACTCTTCATTTCAAGGGAAGCATGCGCGGCTCACCCGACAAGCCGCCGCAAGCCATCGATTCCGAATGGCGCATCGTCGACGACGACCATTATGACGTCCGCTCACTAGTCAAATCCGCGTCCACCGCCGGCAATGCGGTGCTCCATTTCAGGCGCGTCAAATAGCCGCGTAGGGAAGGGGATCGTTCGGCATATCCGCGCGCGGCGCGAGGTCGCGTTGCCAGCGGCCGACATCCACCCAGTGCCCGAGCTTGAACCCGACTCCGCGCTCGATTCCGGTACGAACGAAGCCGGACTTTTCGTGAAGAGCGATGCTCGCTTCATTCGGGAGCGCGATGCCCGCGATGGCGGTCACGAACCCTTGCTGCTCGAGTAAGTTCAGGTGCGCCTCCAGCAGCCTGCGCCCAAGCCCACGGCCCTGTGCGTCAGACGCCAGGTAGATGCCCGTCTCGACGCTCCAGCGGTACCCCGCGCGATTGCGCATCGGCGCCGTGGACGCATAGCCGAGCAAGCGACCTTCCTCCTCGACGACGAGCCATGGGTGCAGCGGATTCGCCATCCGAAGAGCGACCTCACCGGCGTCCGGCGGGACTTCCTCGAACATGAAGTGGGTCCGCTCGACGTACGGTCGATAGATCGCCGCGATCGCGACCGAATCGCGCACTTCCGCCGGACGAATGACCGCACCCATCGGCGACCGCTGATACAGCGGATCGCGGCGCCCGCGGCGCGAGATGTTCACCGGGTCAGGAGAGCCATTCCTTCAGGATGGCCAGCAGGCTGAGATCCTGCTTGTCGAGACGTCGCGGCGTTGGGCTGGGGCATTCGATGCACCGAGCCTGGATGCTCGGGCCCGCCATGATCGAGCGGACCTCGGCGAGCATGGTCGCGAGCTGTTGCTGCGGTGCTCGTGCGAAGGACGCGAAGGCATCCTGCGGTACCGCCGTCGTGTCGGCCTGCTCGCCCGCTAGCGCTTCGATCAATTCCTGCCGGAAGCTGACCGGCGGCTCGAGGTAGCGAATCCCGCGCTCATTTCCGAGACCGGCGAGCTGCGCCGCCTTGGCAATCGCCTCGTTCACCCCGCCGAACCCGTCGACCAGGCCCAGTTGGTGCGCGGTTCCACCGTCCCACACGCGTCCCTGTGCGATCTGGTCGACCTGCTGGGGCGTCTTGTGCCGCGACTCCGCGACAATGTTGAGGAACCGCCCGTACATCGAATTGACGCCCGCCTGGATCAGCTGGCTGGCCTCCGGTGAGGGCCCCTTGAGAACGTCCGGCTCGCCCGAAAGCGGCGTCGTCTTCACCCCGTCCGCCCCGACGCCGAGCTTCTGGAGCGTGCCCTGGAAGCTCGGGATGACCCCGAACACCCCGATCGAGCCCGTGATCGTCGAAGGCTCGGCGTAGATGAAGTCGGCCGGAGTCGAGACCCAATAGCCGCCCGATGCCGCCACACTACCCATCGAGACGACGACCGGGATCTTGTTCGCCTTGGCGTCGAGCAGCGCCTGCCGGATTCGCTCCGACGCGAGTACCGAGCCGCCGGGGCTATCGACGCGAACGACCAGGGCCTTGATCCCGCCGTCGATGCCGTCCTGGATTTCGTTCGCGATCGTATCTCCGGCCGCGGTTCCGGGGCCGGCTTTGCCGTCGACGATGTCGCCCGCGATGGTGACGATCCCGATCGGACCCTTGGGGTTCCGCTCGACTACGTCGGTCACGTAGGAGGAGAGCTTGATCCGCGCGAAGCCGGTGCCCTTGTCACCCTTGCCGCCAAGCTGGGCGAGCCGCTCTTCGAACTCGCGCCGGCTTCCGATCCGGTCGACCAGTCCGCTCGCAACCGCCGCCTTGGCCATGTCGCCCCCAGCAGCCGCAACCGCGCCATTCATGTTCGTGAGGAAGGCGTCGATATTCGCCTTGGGCCGCGCCTGCTTTATCGACTGCCGCCAGCTTTCGAGCTCGGCCTGGTCGAGCGCCATGTAATTCTGCTTCGCCTCGGGCGACATGTCGTTGCGGATGAACGGCTCGACCGCCGACTTGTAAGTGCCGACGCGATAGACGTTCGCGGTGACCCCGAGCTTATCGAGCAAGCCCTTGTAATAGGGATTGCTTCCGCCCGGGCCCGCGATCAGCACCGCACCCAGCGGGTTCAGCCAGATCTCCGACGCCGCTGCCGCCAGCTGATAGCTGTCGTCCGTATAGCCGACGCCATAAGCGATCACTGGCTTCCCAGCCGAGCGGACCCGCCGGACCGCGTCGGCGAGGTCACCGATCGTCGTCTGCCCGCCGCCGGTGAACCCATCGAGATCGAGCGCGACCGCCTTGACCCGGCTGTCGTCGCGAGCCTTGTTGAGGACCTCGACAAGGTCGCGGAGCCGGTATTGGCCGAGGCGATTGCCGCTCGCAACGTCCGACCAATGGGCGCGCGCCGGCTGTTCGACGACGCTTCCGTTGAGGTTGAGGTCGAGCACTCCATCCTTCACGGGCGCCGGCTTGGCGGAGAGCGCGCTGTAGAGCCCGCCGAAAAAGATCAGCATGAGGATGAGGACGAGGGCGTCCTTGATCCCGACCAGCAGCTTCCAGATTGCGCGCACGAATTTCATGGAAAAAGACCTCTGAGATTTCGGCCGGTAGCTAGCGGAGAACCGTCGTCAATGCGACCCCGGCTTGCCTGCGTCAGCGGCTGCCCCCAAGAACGTTTGCATGGCAGCGGCTGCGGAAATTCCATTGGCCGATCGGAGGTCCGCCTGGCTCGTCGAGCTCCGCGCAACGTTCACGCTCGCCTGGCCCCTGATCCTCGCCAATGTCACTCAGCAGGTCATCCAGGCGACCGACGTGCTGCTGATGGGGCGCCTGGGAGCCACCCAGCTCGCAGCGGCGACCCTTGCGCTCAATCTGACCTTCACGATCAACGTCTTCCTGCTCGGGTTGGTGACCGCGGCCTCGCCGATGATGGCGACCGCGCTCGGCCAACGGTCAAACGCTGTCCGCGATGTGCGACGAACATTCCGGGCCGGGCTTTGGCTGCTGATTTTCGCAATCCCGCCATACTGGCTCCTCTTGTGGCACGCCGGGACGCTGATGCTCGCATTCGGCGAGGCGCCAATCCTTGCCGATCAGGGGCAAACCTTCCTGCGCGCGTACATGTGGTGCACAGCGCCTTGGTTGTTGTTCCAGCTGCTCCGCAATTTCGTGGCCGCCCTCGAGCGGCCGCGCGTGGTCCTGTGGCTCAGCCTCAGCGGAATTTTGCTCAACGCTTTGCTCAGCTGGTCGCTGATGTTCGGACATTTCGGTTTGCCCGCGCTTGGTCTCGTCGGCGGCGGCCTCGGCAGCACGCTGACTTGGATCGTCATCTGCGGCGCCCTCGTCACGATATGCATTCGCGAGCGGCGCTTCCGCCGCTTCCATTTGTTCGGCCGCTTCTGGCGCTTCGATCCGGAGCGGACGGCGGCCATGATCCGCCTTGGCTGGCCGATCGGCCTGACTCTCGCGCTCGAAATGGGCGTGTTCGCACTCGCGGCCTACTTCATGGGCTGGATCGGGGCGCCCGCGGTCGCCGCGCACGCCATCGCGCTTCAGTGCGCCGCCGTGACGTTCATGGTTCCGCTGGGCCTGGGACAAGCGGTGACGGTCCGCGTCGGCCTCGCGCTTGGGCGACGCGATGAGGCGGGCATCACGCGTGCCGGCTGGACGGCGTGGGTCCTCGGCGTCGGCTTCATGGGGACGATGGCGATCGTCATGTGGAGCTTCCCGCGCGGCCTCGTCACCCTGTTCCTTCACGACGTGCCCGAGAACGCGGTCGTGATCGCGCTCGCGGTAAGCTTCCTTCGGGTTGCCGCCGCATTCCAGTTGGTCGACGGCGCCCAGGTCATCGGCGCGGGCATGCTTCGCGGCCTTCACGACACGCGCTGGCCGCTCCTGTTCGCGCTCGTCGGTTACTGGGTCGTCGGCCTCGGGATTGGCTCGTGGCTCGCGTTCGGAGCCGACTGGAAGGGCGTCGGGATCTGGATCGGCCTCGCGAGCGGCCTCGCCTGCGTCGCTGCGCTGATGCTGGCGCGGTGGACGATGCGCGAACGGCTTGGGCTTGTATCGCTGCGGTGAGCCGCCGCGTACCTCAATCGTCATGATCGAGGTGAAGAAACATAGCGGTCCCCGCGATGCGCTCGACGTCCTTTTCTCCGAAGCCGACGATTCCGAAAGCGAGATCGCATCCTACAGGGACCTCGGCGAAGTCCTCGTGGCCCTCGACGACGGGAAGATCGTCGGTCACGTCCAGATCATCGGCCATGGGGGCGTCGCCGAGATAAAGAGCATCGCGGTCTACGAGGGCAAGCGTTCCCTCGGGATCGGCGCGATTCTGATCCAGGCCGCACTCGACCGATGCCGCGAAATGGACGTACGCCTCGTCCAGCTCGCGACGGCGGCCGCCAGCACCGACGCCCTCAAGTTCTACCAAAGGCAGGGTTTCCGAATCCGCCGGATCATCCGCGATTTTTACGTCCCCGAGCGCGGCTACCGGCCCCATGTTCTCAACGGCATTCCATTGCTCGACGAAGTCATTCTCGACCTCGAGGTCTGAAACGGCCGAACGCGTCCGAGACACGGAATGCGCCAAAAGGCTTGAGTCTCGCTGTTGACGGACAAAGGGACCGCAACCATATGCGCCCCATCGCTGGCACTCTCACTCGTAGAGTGCTAGCTGCAGTTCAACTTTGAGAGCAAGATAAGGGGTTCAGACCTATGGGTTTCAGGCCGCTTCATGACCGCGTTCTCGTTCGCCGTGTCGAGGCTGACGAGAAGACTGCGGGCGGAATCATCATTCCCGACACCGCCAAGGAAAAGCCGCAGGAGGGCGAAGTCGTCGCCGTCGGTGGCGGCGCCAAGTCCGAAGAGGGCAAGGTCACGCCGCTGGACGTCAAGGCCGGCGACAAGATCCTGTTCGGCAAATGGTCCGGCACCGAGGTGAAGATCGACGGTGAAGACCTCATCATCATGAAGGAAAGCGACATCCTGGGCATTGTTGGCTGAAGAAGCTGACTGTTTCCCGGCCAAGGCCGGGCCCCAGGATTCATTTGTTTTAACTGGACCCTGGCCTGCGCCGGGGAACTGAAGGAGCCAAAAATGGCAGCCAAAGACGTCAAATTCAGCCGTGAGGCGCGCGAGCGCATCCTCAACGGCGTCGATATCCTCGCCAATGCGGTGAAGGTGACGCTGGGCCCGAAGGGCCGCAACGTCGTGATCGACAAGAGCTTCGGCGCTCCGCGCATCACCAAGGACGGCGTCACCGTCGCCAAGGAAATCGAGCTCAAGGACAAGTTCGAGAACATGGGCGCGCAGATGGTGCGCGAAGTGGCCTCGAAGACCAACGACATCGCCGGCGACGGCACCACCACCGCGACGGTTCTCGCCCAGGCGATCGTCCGCGAGGGCATGAAATCGGTCGCGGCCGGAATGAACCCGATGGACCTCAAGCGCGGCATCGATATCGCCGTGAAGAAGGTCGTCGACGATCTTAAGGCTCGCTCGAAGGACGTGTCCGGCTCGAACGAAATCGCCCAGGTCGGAATCATCTCGGCCAACGGCGACAAGGAAGTCGGCGAGAAGATCGCCGAGGCGATGGAGAAGGTCGGCAAGGAAGGCGTGATCACCGTCGAAGAGGCCAAGGGTCTCGAGTTCGAGCTCGATGTCGTCGAGGGCATGCAGTTCGACCGCGGCTACCTCAGCCCCTACTTCATCACCAATCCCGAGAAGATGCAGGTCGAGCTTAGCGACCCCTATATCCTCATCCACGAGAAGAAGCTGTCGAACCTGCAGGCGATGCTTCCGATCCTCGAGGCGGTGGTGCAGAGCGGCCGTCCGCTCCTGATCATTGCCGAGGACATCGAGGGCGAGGCGCTGGCGACGCTCGTCGTCAACAAGCTTCGCGGCGGCCTCAAGGTCGCGGCGGTGAAGGCTCCGGGCTTCGGCGATCGCCGCAAGGCGATGCTCGAGGACATCGCGATCCTCACCGGCGGCGAGATGATCAGCGAGGATCTCGGCATCAAGCTCGAGAGCGTCACGCTGAACATGCTCGGCCAGGCCAAGCGCATCACGATCGACAAGGACAACACGACGATCGTCGACGGAAACGGCACTCGCGAAAATATCGAGGGCCGCGTTGGCGCGATCCGTCAGCAGATCGAGACGACCACGTCCGACTATGACCGTGAGAAGCTGCAGGAGCGGCTGGCGAAGCTCGCCGGCGGTGTTGCGGTCATCAAGGTTGGCGGCGCGTCCGAGGTCGAGGTGAAGGAGCGCAAGGACCGCGTTGATGACGCGCTCCACGCGACCCGCGCCGCGGTCGAGGAAGGCATCGTTCCAGGCGGCGGTACGGCTCTGCTTTACGCGACGAAGGCGCTCGATGGCATCAAGGGTGCCGACGACGATCAGACGCGCGGAATCGACATCGTTCGCAAGGCGCTCCAGGCGCCGCTGCGGCAGATCGCCGAGAACGCCGGTCACGACGGTGCGGTCGTTGCGGGCAAGCTGCTCGAAGGCAACGACTCGACGCTCGGCTTCAATGCCCA
>DASTAU010000214.1:0-5111 GCA_035712425.1 Sphingomicrobium sp. | reverse complement strand
GATCGGCCTCGGTGACCGGCGACGCATCGCGCTTCGTTTCGACATCGAAGCCGCGCCGCACGATCTCCAGGATCGCTTCACCGGCTTCCCGCGCCGCCTCGCCAATGTCGTCGAGGAGCAGCGCATAGTTGGTCATCAACGAGGCGCCATCCGGATCCCGCCGTCGAGGCGCACCGACGCCGCATTCATGTAGACATTCTCGATCAGGAAGCAGGCGAGCCGCGCATATTCCTCGGGCTGACCAAGCCGCTTTGGGAAGGGAACTTGGGCGCCCAGCGCGCCCTGCACGTTCTCCGGCATCATGGCGACCATCGGGGTTTTGAAGACGCCCGGCAGGATCGTGTTCACGCGGACGCCGTCGTTCATCAGGTCGCGAGCGATCGGCAGCGTCATCGAAAGCACGCCGCCCTTGGACGCCGAATAGGCAGCCTGTCCGATCTGCCCGTCTTCCGCAGCTACCGACGCCGTATTGATGATCACGCCCCTCTCGCCATCCGCGAGCGGCTCCAGATCGACCATTCCAAAGGCGGCGTTCGTGATGCAGCGGAAGGAGCCGATCAGGTTGATCTGGATCGTCAGCTCGAACTGCTGCAGCGGATAGCGCTTCGGCGCCTTCGTCTCCTTGTCCCGGCCGACCGTCTTGGCGGCCGTCGCCACGCCCGCGCAGTTGACCAGGATTCGCTCCTGTCCGTGCGCTTCACGCGCCTTCGTGAACGCCGCGGCGACTTTCTCGTCGGAGGTCACGTCGACTTCGCAGAATATCCCGCCGATTTCGCTCGCGACTTTCTCGCCACGATCGGCGTCGCGGTCGAAAATCGCGACCTTCGCCCCGCGCGCCGCAAGCGCTCGAGCGGTCGCTTCACCGAGCCCGGATGCCGCTCCGGTCACGACCGCCGCCGTCCCGTTGATCTCCATGATTATTCCAGCTCCAGAATGCTTCCGAAGCGGCCTAGTCGGTGAATGCGGCCCAAGACAAGGCCGCGTATCGACCTCGCCATCGGGGAGCCGCAGCAGCTTGTCATCTTTGCGGTGCGGTTCATCGCGAATGCATGTTGGCTCGCTGATATAAAGCGCTAGAATCCAGTCACTTTCGAGGGTGGGGGTTTGCGCGGTGAACAAGCTTAGGATTTTCGCAGTCGGTGTTTCCGGGCTGGCGTTGGCCACGCCCCTCAGCGCTGCGACCGATGGACAGTCTGCCGCCGTTCCCGTCGCGACAGCCGTCGCATCTTTCTACGACACCTTGCACACACAACCGATCTGGTTCCGGGGCGGAGCCAATTCGGCGGCCATCGCACAGCTCACCGCGATCCTTCAGCGGGCGCCGTTCGATGGCTTTGCCGAAGGTCCGCAACTCGCCGCGCAGGTCCAGGCCGCCGCTGCGCAGGCCGCGAGTGGCAAGCCTGACGATGTGACAAGCGCCGAGCGCGTCCTCTCCTCTGCCTGGGTGCAATATGTGCAGGCGATCAAGAAGCCGACGGCCGGGATGATTTACGCTTATCCCGTGCTCGAACCGCAGGGCGACCGCGCGGACCAGATCCTGCTGACGACCGCCGCTGCACCATCGCTACCGACATATCTGGCGAGCGTTTCCGACGTGAACGCCATTTACAAGCAACTGCGCGACACGGCGTGGGCCCAGGCCCAGGCTTCGGGCAACATGACGCCCGATCCGCGCCTTCTGGCCAACCTCGATCGCGTGCGTTCGCTCCCGGCCAAGGGACGTTTTCTGCTGGTCGATTCCGGCTCGTCGATGCTGACGCTGTACCAGGACGGTCAGCCGATCGATTCAATGAGGGTGATCACCGGCACCGATGAGCTGCCGACGCCGCTCATCGCAAGCTACATGTATTACATCACCTATAATCCGTATTGGCACGCGCCGGACCATCTCGTTCGCAAGACGATTGCGCCGAACTTCCTTGCCGGCGGCATGAAGTATCTCAAATCCCACGGCTACAGCGTGATCGAGGACTGGAGCGAGCACCCGACGGTGATCGATCCGGCGAAGGTCGACTGGAAGGGCGCCGCGGCCGGAAAGGTCCATCTGAAAATTCAGCAGGACCCGGGGCCGCTAAACTCGATGGGAATCCTGAAATTCCCCTTCCCCAATCCTGAAGACATCTATCTTCACGACACGCCGGATCACGCGAAGTTCAAGCTCGCCAACCGCAACCTCAGCAATGGCTGTGTGCGCGTGGAAGATGCGAAGCGCTTGGGTACCTGGCTGCTAGGCCACGAGCCGTCCTCCCCCGGCGACACGCCGGAGCTCCGGGTGCAGCTTCCGAGGCCGACGCCGATCTACCTGACCTACATCACGGCGCAGGTTAAGGACGGAAAGCTAAGCTATCTACCAGACCTCTACGGCTGGGATCGCAAGCCGCCGCAGTTCGCATCGAACTGATTTAACTCGAGACGCGGAACGAGGCGCAGGCTCGCCTCTTCAGGCGCGCCAGATTTACGCCGCACAAAAGAAAACCGGCCCGGGCTTGTGACCCGGACCGGCATTTCTTTGCCCTGTTGGCCGCTTAGAAGCCGCGCTCAGGCGCCGGTGGCGGCGGCGGAGGCGGAGGCGGCGGTGCCGGGCAGGTATCGGTCGCCAGGATCACCGAGCCATCCGGGCACGTCTGCGTCGCCGGAGGTGGCGGCGGAGGCGGCGGGGGTGGCGGCGGCGGAGGCGGAGGTGGCGGGGGCGGCGTGTAGAAGTTGTACGCCAGCCCGACCAGCAAGCTGTGCGACCGCATCCGGCCAGAGACCGTGTACGGGATGTCGGTGTCGCCACCGAAGCGCACCTTGGTCGTGTTGAACATGCGATACTTCAGGCCGAGGTCCAGGTTCTCGCTAAGCGGAATTTTCACGCCCGCGATAAGCTGCCACGCCCAGGCGCTATCACTGTCGTGAACGCTGAACGCGGTGAGCGGCGGCTCCGGAAGTGGCGATCCGGGCGTTCCGAACGCAGGATCCGTAACGTCGGTGCTGTACTTCGTGCTGGCGAGTCCGACACCGCCCCCGACGAAGCCGCTCCAGCCGTCATCACCGCCGAAGTCGACCAGGCCGTTGATCATTCCGGAAATCGTGGTGACCTTACCGTCGGCGTTGAAATAGCCACCGAGCTGCTCGTTCTGAAGCTGCTCGCGGAAGCCAATCTCTCTTACCCCGGCGCGCTTATAGGCAAGCTCGGCTTCCGCCCGGAACGGGCCGAAGTCGTAACCGGCGTTGACGTCGACATCGAATCCCACCTTGTGGCGGAAGTCGACACCGTTGTTGACGTCGAGGTCTGGCGACCGAAAATCAGACTGAAAATGTTCCACGATCATCGGGCCGACGTCGACACCAATGTACGGCGAATGATCCCGAGCGACGACCGGGGTGGAAATGGCCGTCGACGCGAGCGCCACCGCAATGGCCAGCTTGCGCATAATTGTCCCCTTTCACATGCGTTCTAGGTTTGAACCGCGAACAACACATTATGAGAGGGCCGGTTGCCGCGCAAGCGCGTCATTGACGGCATCTGTTGCCCAAAAGCATCAGTTACTCCGGCGCAAATTGCAGAAACGATTGAGAGCGCTCGATTATTTAGGACGCGATCAAACCGTGCGTTCGCAATGCGTCAAGAATCGCCGCGATGACTGCTCGCCCCTCGACATCGACGACCGCTCCTCCCGAGGGGGATTCAATCGCCCCCAGCCGTCCCCCAACGACCTGCTGATTGTCGATCATGAGCGCGCTCCCGCGAAGCGCTCCGAGCTCCCAAACGCCATTCCTGTAGGTGGCCGAACTACTCGTCGAACGCTCGTACAGCGTCATTCCTTCCACCGGAGCGATCGCTCGCCAGCCGCCGCTGGTCCAGCCAACAACGTAGCCGGACAATCCCGTCCAGGCGCCCGTCGCTTCGGCGCCAACGATATAGCATGCGCCGAGCGACGGCGACGCTGGCGGCGTCGTCCTCGGCGGCTCCTCGACCGTGCCGGCGACGAGTAAATCGAGGGTTTGCAAACTCTCGTTGTGCGTAAATTCCTTTTGCGCTTGCCCGACGCTCAAGAGGGGCAAAGCCAGACGCGGCGTTCCAGCCATTCAAACACTCCTACGGAAGGTCGATCGTGATTTGGCTCGGCCTCGATGCGGCCCAGTCGCCAACCTGGCGAACCTGGATGATGGCCGCTCCCGGTCCGACGGCTGCTACGTCAGCCGCGGCGACCGTCAGTTTCGGCTCGCTCGACGAAATCTCGAGATCGGAAAGCGCTCCGGTGATGCTCACCGCATATTGCTCGTAGCTTTCACCGATCGGCGCATCGATTTCGTCGAGCCAGGCGAAACCGCCGCGACTGCGCCGAATCCAGCGAAGCGACAGATTGCCGGCGGCATCAAGCTCCGCCGACAATTCTACGGGCGAGAGGGGCCGCACGCATTCGGCGGCTAACTCGGCGGACGCGCTGGACCCGGCCGCATCGGTGACGTTTATTGTCGAACCCCTCGCCCAGGCAGGTATTGCCACGTCGCGAAGCGCGGCTGACTCCAAAAGACAGAACATCTCGCCCCCCTGGTGAGACTGGGTCGCCCATTCCGTTCCGCCGCGGCCTCTAAGCAGGCGCGAAAGCCGGAACCGCCCGGCGCCGAGGGGCATCACGTCCCCAAACTGCACCATTTCGCCACCGATCACGGCAAGGTTCACCCCGTCCGCCAGGGCATCGTCGTCGCAGCTCGTGAGCCACTGGTTCGGATCCGTCAGCTCAACATCCACGACGTTGATGGCATCGATAAGATACGGGTCCGAGCCGGCGAGTGCGGACAACGCGCCGCCAAGCACGGACTTCGCGCTTGCCGTCTCGGTCGAGAGCGTCTGTCCCGGGATGCTGATCGCAAGCGGCCGAGCGAACCATCCTGCGTTCGGCGATGATGCGGCAATGAGGATTGCCGGACCGTTCGACGCTAATCCCGCCACATTTGGAACGTCGATCAACCCAAGGCTGATCGGCGCCTGGACGACATCCGGATTCGCGACAATCCGGCCGGGCTCGCCAATGAGCTGTACCGGCGCTTGCCCGGAAGGACGCAGCTCGACGACCGCGACGAAACCATCGATCGTCGATTGCTCGACGCGCCACGCGACGGGC
>DASTAU010000213.1:0-4391 GCA_035712425.1 Sphingomicrobium sp. | reverse complement strand
CTGGAAATAACCAACTAAGCCGGCGGCAAATAACAGAACACAGATTGCCATCAGGCCAAAAAGTATGACTTCGGGCCATTCGATATAGCCGCCACTTCTCTGCCTTCGAAGTTTCATCCTTGCTCCCTCCTCGGCCAGCGACGGCGGTCGCCGAGGTAGGCGTTCGGATCGAGACGCCGATCGCCGAGAACCGTGTGCGGCCCAAGCGGCTGAACGGGCGCTTGATCGGCCAGTCGCTCCAGCGCCTCCACCGCGATCGACATCATCTCCGCCGACGACACCAACCCCGGGATCTTGATCGCTTCCCGGCTCATGAGTGCAGCACGTCCAGCATGTCGAAGTACTCCCGGTCTTCGTCGTCGTACATCGCCTTGAGCCCGTCCCACTCGGGGAGCGTCCGGCAGTCTTGGTAGATGTCCAAGAGCAGCCGTCGCCAATCGCGTCGTTTCACAGTTCCTCCAGGAAGTGACCGCTTTTGCGGAAGAGCTTCGCCCAGTCGTAAGCGCCGGATCGGCGCGCGACCGCCACGCGCACCGTCGCCAGGCGGCAGGAGTGGCGATCGTGGTCGCGCAGCGCCGCTGTGAACATCGCTGCGTTCCGGTCAATCTCCGCCTCCGCATCGTCGGGAATGAGCTCGCCGCCATTCACGCGCTTCACGAGCTTCCGCCGCGCCTCCGTCACATAGGCCTCGATCTCCGCCTCTTCGAAGTTTCGTCGCCGGGAGACGATCAGCGTCATGTCCGACTCCTGGCCGATGAACGACGAGTCGCGCATGCCACCGAAGCTCGCCTCTTTGTCCTCCTTCGGCTGACCCTGGTGGGCGATGAGGATGACCGCGAGGTTTAGCTTCAGCGCCACGTCGTGCTTGAGGCGGCGCATAAACGCGCCGATGTTGAGGCTCATGTTCTGGCGGGTGTTCATGTCGACGAGGAAATGCAGGTGGTCGATGAGAATCGCCTTGGAGGCGTACTTGAGCTTCGCCTCGAGGCAGCGCTCCAACAGCCACTCGAAGTCCATCGTCCTGAGTTCCATCGGCAGGTAGATCGGCCGCTCGGGCTCCGGCGTGTACTTGGCCATGATCTTGTCGGCCTGGACTTCGAACGAGAAGATCACTGGGTTTAACGCCGGGGTGATCTTGCACATGCTCCGAAGCCAGCTTTCTGCGAAGAGCGTTTTGCCGTTCTTGGCGTAGCCGGTCACGACCGCGATCTCACCCGTCTCTAGCCCCTGGATCTGCTCGTTCAGCGCCGGGAATTCGCAATCAAACCGCTGCGTGCCCCTGTTCTCGCCGGCCTTCGCCAGCAGGAAGTCCGTGAAGTGCACGATCCGGTCGCGGCCGTCGTAGCTTGCGAGCTCGGCCAGGCGCTCTTTCTTCTCGGCCGTCATGTGACGACCTCCTCTCTGCGCTGCGACGTCTCCTGCGATGCCGTCCTGCGCCCGCCGCTGTTTTGGGCCTTCTCAATCCAGCGAAACAGGAACTCGGGCATTCCGCGGTCCGTCTTCCGCTTTCGAGCATTCGCATGGCACCAGCCAATCGCTTTTAGCAGCTCCGCCGGGATGTCCACACCGGGGAAAGCCAGGGTCAGCTTTTGAAGCGTGCGTGTCGGCAAGGTCCATGTTTTCTCTCGACCAACCGTCTCGAAAACGAAATCTGTCAGGGGCTCGGCCGGCTCCGAGGCGGCAACGCCGAGCTCGGAGCAACCTTCCTGGTCCTGTTCCTGTTCTGGGTCACATATCTGAGGGCTTGGCATGGGCTTTATCTCCGTTCGGATGCCCTTGGCATGCCCTTTCGATGCCCTTCGATTCAGGCCGTACCGGGCGCCATACTTGTCGTAGAAGGCTCCGGTGAACGGATTCGGTGGCATTTGGTCCCAATTTCGGCGCACGGAGATGAGTCTTCGGTCCTCAGACTTCAGTTCCCCGATCTGGTAGCCGGCCATTTCGATGACCCAGATGAATTCCGCGTCGGTGTCGTAGCGACAGAAGTCGGTTTCGAGCTCCCGGAGGATCGCCGCGATGCGTTTTGCGCTCAAACCGGTCTCGTGTTCGATGATGACGAGCGGCAGGTAATAGAGGCCGAAGGCGTTCGCATGCGGGTTGGTGAGGAGGTAGAGAGCCAGCACCTGCGCCTCGGGTCCGATCTTTCGGATCCGGCGGCCGGTCTCGCCGGTCCAGAACGTGGGTGCGATGGTGGAATAGGATCTCATCAGCCTTCCTTCCAAGCGAATTGATTGGAAATCGATTCGGTCAGGTCCCAGATGCGGGCGCGCGCGTCGAGCATTTCCGCCGCGGCGTGGTAGACGGCCGCCTCCGACTTGAAGCCGCGGGTCGCGGCCTCAAACCAGCGGTAGCAGACCGACACCAGAAAGCGGCGGTACGGGTTCTCGGGCGGGTAGGGAGCGCTCATGAACGACTCCATCATCATCGGGTCACCGTCTCGGGCGTCATTTTTCGGAAGTACCGTTTGAATTTCTTCGGCCGCTCGTGCAGGACCTTCTGCATCTCGGGCGCCCCCCGGATCATCGCGATCGTCTTCGTGATGATTTCCTGCCAGTCCGGCCTCACGCTTGCCGCCCTGCGTTCATCCTGAGGCGCTGCTTCAGGTTCGAGACGTGTTGGCGCGTAACGCCCATCGACGCCATGGCCTCGGCGATCTCGCCCGGCTTCTCTCCGTTCTCGAGGCGTTCCTGAATAGCGTTCAGAGTTTCGAGCGAGAGCGGGTGTCGTCTCTTTTTTTTTGAGGGCTCTTCTTCGGTCTCGGCCGCGGCGCCGTTGGAATGGCCGTTCGAGATGGAGACGGCCGGACTGAGCTCAATCTGTTTGGCCGTGCGGGTGACGCGCTTGGTCGCGCTCACCGATTCGTCGTTCTTGTGCGTCCCGGCTTCGTAGATCACCTGCCGGACGTACCGGTCCCAGCGCTTGGACAGATCGTCGAACTCCTCGAGAAGCTCATTTGACGGCGCCTCAAGCACCGCGGACGGGTGGTTGGCCGGGAAGGCCAGCGGATGGTTGGTCATTCGGAAGCGGTCGACGCAGGATTCACACACGGGTCAGATCACCTCAATCTCGATCGGCTTGCGCGGCTGGCTTTTGGCTTGGCGAATGTCTGCCATCGCGGCGCGCGCCTCGGATGCCATTCCGGAAATCATGGCGGCGTACTGTCGTCGGCTTTCGAGCGAAAAGCTCGTGTTCTGTCCGATCTCATGTGCGATCAATTCGAGGAACCGCGTGATGGCGAACAAACGGTCTTCCGGGTGGACGACGTAGGCGGGAGAACTCATCGGCCTTCTCCCACCGGCTCTTTCTCGGTCCGCTTCCGGCTCGCTTCGATCATCAACGCAAGCGTTTCCGGCGAAGGGCAGAACATGTCTCGATATCCCGGCTCGCCGTGGCGATCGCAGTCGGGACAGGTAATGCGAACTGGGTTTTCGCCGTCGATCCAACTTTTGAGCACGGCGCGCATGAGAGCCGGGTGGTTGTCGACGATGTGGATCGGATTGACGCACGGGAAGCGGAAATCCCAGAGAGCTTTCATGTGCAGGCCTCCTTCTCCGGTTTTCCGTCGCAGGAAGTGACGGACGTCTCCGTCCACGACTTCAGATGATGTTGAAAGCCGCGCTCGTCGTCTTTCTCGAAGACGTCGACGTAGTTGAGGCACTCGGGGCAGAGCTCGGGGCCGACATTCAGCGGCCACCGGACGCCGCACCAAGTGGGAACGGTCACGACCGCCCTCCAAAAAGAAAGCCCCGCAGCGCGCCCCAAAAGCGCGCCGCGAAGCTCCGATGGGCCGCGGTCGGGGCGGCACCCCGGCAAGGGTCGGAACGCCGTTCGGCCTTTTCAGGCCGGCGCCCACCAAGGAAGGAAGCGTCCCAGTCCGGACCGGCCGGGACGTCTGAGGAGAAATCGGCGCCCTGGGTCGGGTAAGGCAGGGCAGCTTTTCGAGCTCCGCCTGTTCCCCCCCGGGTTCGGCAGAACGAAATCTGAGGGAGAGCGGTATCGTCCCCGCTCCCCCGAAGTGAAAGGCCACCGGCCGGACTCGGACCGAGCAGCGCACCGGACGAACCATAGCCGAGCTGGTAGCTCGCCGGCTCTTCTGCTGCGTCGGACGACCGGTAGCCCAAAAAGAAGGCGGCCGCGGAGGTCCTAACCACCTCGCGGCCGCCGGAAGATGAGGAGCGGCTCAGCGTCGGGACAAAAGAAAACGCCTCACCACCGTTGAAGGGCAACGATGATGAGGCGTTCGATATGGGTGAGACGCTTTTCTGCAAGGTTCGCTCCGATTTCTCGAAGCAAACCTCTCTATTTTTTGCGCCCGGCAGGACTCGAACCTGCGACCTGCTGGTTCGAAGCCAGACGCTCTTCCAGCCTATGCGGAAGGCAAAAAAAGAGAG
>DASTAU010000212.1:0-2490 GCA_035712425.1 Sphingomicrobium sp. | reverse complement strand
CCGTCCCAGACGCCGATGACCCGGACCTTCCGGCCGTCACCGGCATCGGTCCACAACGTCTTGCCGAGCCGGCCCGCATTGTGCGCGATGAGGCCGTCGGCGGCGGCGAGAATGTGCGAAGTCGAGCGATAATTCTGTTCGAGACGGACGATCTTCGCGCCGGGGAAGTCATGCTCGAAGCGGAGGATGTTGGTGACCTCGGCGCCGCGCCAGCTGTAGATCGACTGATCGTCGTCGCCGACGCAGCACAGGTTGCGGCGCGGCTCGGCGAGCAGCTTCAGCCATTCGTACTGGGCCTGGTTGGTGTCCTGATATTCGTCGACGAGGATGTAGCGGAAGCGGTCTCGGTAGGCGTCGAGGACGTCGGCGTGAGTGCGGAAGATGACCAGCATGTGCAGCAGCAGGTCGCCGAAATCGCAGGCGTTCAGCGTCTTCAGCCGCTCCTGATATTGCGCGTAGAGTTCGGCGCCGCGGCCGGCGGCGAAGGCTTCGGACTCGCCGGCATCGACCTGCTTCGGGGTCCAGCCGCGATTCTTCCACCGGTCGATGAGCGCGGCGAGCTGGCGCGCAGGCCAGCGCTTCTCGTCGAGATTCGCGGCGGCGATGAGCTGCTTCAGGACCCGGAGCTGGTCGTCGGTGTCGAGGATCGTGAAGTTGGATTGAAGCCCGACGAGCTCGGCATGGCTTCGGAGCATTCGCGCGGCGACCGAATGGAAGGTGCCGAGCCACGGCATGCCCTCGATCGCTCCGCCGGATATCTGCGACACGCGCTCCTTCATCTCGCGCGCGGCCTTGTTGGTGAAGGTGACCGACAGGATCTGGCTCGGCCAGGCCTTGCGGGTCGCGATCAGGTTGGCGAGTCGCGCCGTGAGCGCCGCGGTCTTTCCGGTCCCGGCGCCGGCGAGGACGAGAACCGGCCCTTCGGTCGTCAGGACAGCTTCGCGCTGCGGCGGGTTCAGGCCCCGCAGATAGGCAGGTTCGGACAGGGGGACCGGCGATTCAGGCACTTAGCGGAATTAGGGGGAGGAGAACGGAACGGCAACCGAAGCGAACCGGCTTTGTGCGAATCGAGAAGGTTCCTGCGATTTTGCCCGATATCCCCGTTATCCACAGCCCAAAAGCCGAATTTTTCGCTTTTGCGACTCGGATGACATGTGCATGGTGACTGGGTGATCGGGACGGCGGTCCCGGCCTCCTCGGAGCCGGCAACGGTGAAGAGAGCGGCAGGTGGCCAAAGGTCCGATCTCCGCCGGCAGGATTGGGAAGAGCCTTCGGGTTCTTACCGGACCAGCCGGGAAGAGGCGCCGGAAGAGGAATCTTCCTGTCGCGCGACGCGGCTCCCGGGGTTCCTCGGAATTCTGGTGAGCAAAGCGGGACGCGATAGAGGGTTTCCCAAGAAGGGCCGCGGAACATTGAATGGTTTTGGCTTCGAGGGACTTCGGTTTCAGAGGCCAGGCCGGAAAGGTCGAAAGACCAGCGAACCTTCGGGCCGCGCAGTCTGGTAGATCGATCTGGCTCCTCGCAAGAGGGAGTTGTTCGATGGAAAGCGACGCCTGAGCTGGTGAGCCAGGATCGAGAGCGGGTCGTTAGGGCGAAAGTTCTATCAACCAGGTTACGAATACCGGCATATCCTTCGCTCGGCGCAGTGGGGGCTGGCAGCAATGCCGGCCCCCATTTCTATTTGGGCGAAGCCGCTTCGCGTCCTCGCTTCATGGAGCTCCGCCGCTGGAGGCGGATTCGGTTCTATTAGGGCGAACCGCATTCCTTCGGGCCCATCCTTCGAACTATCCTTCGTCAGCCTCGCCGCGATGCCGCCGCCTTGCTATGCAGTCGCGAATTTCCGCGTTCCTGGGGAGGGGCGGCATGGTTGCAAAACATGAGAGGGCGGCGGGGGAGCTGCTTCGGATCCTCGGCATCGGGTTCGGGCTCGCGGTCGTTGTCGGCGGAGTCGTCGGTCAGGGGATCATGCGAACGCCCGGGATCGTCGCCGGAGCGATGCCCAATGAGGCGTGGAACCTCGCCGCCTGGACCCTTGGCGGGCTGATCATCCTCGCCGACGCCTGCGGGACCGTGGAGCTCGGCGCTTCGATACCCCGCGCGGGCGGGCCTTATGTTTTCGCGCATCGCGCCTTCGGACCGTTCGCGGGGACGATGCTCGGCTGGGCGGACTGGCTGAACTACACGCTGGCGATCTCGTTCGTTTCGGTCGTCTTCGCCGAATATGCGCAGCGGCTGGGCCTCGCGACCTCGCTTCCGCTCGGAGCCCTGGCCGTCCTGCTCATCGCCGTCGTCACGCTGATCAACTGGTCGGGGACGAAAGCCTCCGGAGCGAGCCAGGTCGCGGGAAGCGCGATCAAGGGGCTCGGGCTGCTCCTTCTCGTTGCGTTGCTGTGGATCATCCCCGGCCACGCGCCAGTCGCGAGCCCTGCCGCCGCGCCAGCCCCTGTTTTCGGGCTAGCGGCGTTCGCGGTCGCAATGCGCGCAATAGCG
>DASTAU010000211.1:0-15296 GCA_035712425.1 Sphingomicrobium sp. | reverse complement strand
CTCGAAGGCACCAACGTGCAGCAGGGCAAGGACATCCTAGCGACCTCGGGGCTGCCGATCATCCCCGCGAACGATCTCGGCGATGCTGCGAAGAAGATCGTCGCCGAAGTGAAGGCGCCCGTTGCTGCCTAAGCCCCTCTCCCCTTGCGGGAGAGGGCGACTCGCGCGTAGCGCGAGCGGGGTGAGGGGTGCGACCGCGTGCGGTCGCGCGGAGCGGCGCTCCGCCCACCCTCATCCAAGCTTCGCTAGGCGGCAAGCCGCCAAGCTACGCTATCCTTCTCCCGTCAAGGGAGAAGGGCTGATGGAGTGAACAGATGAAGCTACTTGTCGCGGTCAAACGCGTCATCGATTTCAACGTGAAGCCGCGGGTCAAGATGGACGGCTCGGGCGTCGATCTCGCCAACGTGAAGATGAGCATGAACCCGTTCGACGAGATCGCGATCGAGGAAGCGATCCGCCTCAAGGAGAAGGGCATCGCTACGGAGATCGTTGCGGTATCGATTGGGCCGGCCAAGGCTCAGGAGACGCTGCGGACCGCGCTCGCGATGGGTGCGGACCGGGCAATTCTCGTCCAGACCGACGAGGAAGTGGAGCCGCTCGCGGTCGCCAAGATCCTCGCGAAGATCGCGGGAGAAGAGCAGCCGCAGATGATCATCCTCGGCAAGCAGGCGATTGACGACGACAATAATGCGACCGGCCAGATGCTGGCGGCGCTGCTCGGCTGGCCGCAAGGAACCTTCGCCTCGAAGGTCGAGGTTTCCGACACTGCGACGGTGACGCGCGAAGTCGACGGCGGCCTCGAGACGGTGAAGCTCAATCTTCCGGCGGTGGTCACGACAGACCTGCGCCTCAACGAGCCGCGCTACGCGTCATTGCCGAATATCATGAAGGCCAAGTCGAAGCCGCTCGCGACCAAGTCGCCGGGCGATTACGGCGTCGACGTCGCCCGCCGGCTGGAGGCGATCAAGGTCACGGAGCCGGCCAAGCGTCAGGCGGGGATCAAGGTCGGGAGCGTGGACGAGCTGGTCGAACGGCTCCACGGAATGGGGATTGCGAAATGAGCGTTCTGGTCCTGGTCGAGCATGACGGCGGTCACATCAAGGAAGCCACTCTCGCCACCGTGACGGCCGCGTCGAAGCTTGGCGAAGTGCACGCTCTCGTCGCGGGCGGGAGCGACGCCGTCGCCCAGGCAGCCGCGAAGATCGCTGGCGTCGCGAAGGTCCACTCGGCGAGCGGGCCCGCGCTCGAGCACCAGCTCGCCGAAGCGGTCGCGCCGGTGGTCGCGAAGCTGATGGAAGGCCACGACGCGTTCCTCGCGCCGGCAACGACCACCGGAAAGAATATCGCCCCGCGCGTCGCCGCGTTGCTCGACGTGATGCAAATTAGCGACGTGCTGTCGGTCGAGGGGCCGGACACGTTCACGCGTCCGATCTATGCCGGCAACGCCATCGCGACGGTCAAGTCGAATGACGCCAAGAAGGTGATTACCGTTCGCACCACCGCGTTCGAAAAGGCCGCGGCGGAAGGCGGCTCGGCGTCAGTTGAGCAGGTCGACGCAGCCGCAGATTCTGGCGGCAGCAGCTTCGTTTCACTCGACGCATCCGAAAGCGAACGCCCCGAGCTCACCAGCGCCAAGGTCATCGTTTCCGGCGGCCGCGCGTTCGGAAGCAGTGATCAATTCCATTCGCTGCTCGACCCGCTCGCTGACAAGCTCGGCGCCGCGGTCGGCGCAAGCCGCGCCGCGGTCGACGCGGGCTATGCGCCCAACGACTATCAGGTCGGCCAGACTGGCAAGATCGTCGCTCC
This sequence comes from Sphingomicrobium sp., assembly GCA_035712425.1. Lineage (GTDB taxonomy): Bacteria > Pseudomonadota > Alphaproteobacteria > Sphingomonadales > Sphingomonadaceae > Sphingomicrobium. Next base: position 13,490 of record DASTAU010000211.1, on the reverse strand, counting down.
GCAGGTCTATATCGCGATCGGCATTTCCGGAGCGATCCAGCACCTTGCCGGAATGAAGGATTCGAAAGTGATCGTCGCCATCAACAAGGACGAGGAAGCTCCGATCTTCCAGGTCGCCGACATCGGCCTCGTCGGCGACCTGTTCAAAATCGTCCCGGAGCTGACCGAGAAGCTTTAGGTGCGAAAGGGGGCCCGCCGCCCTGGGGAGCATAGCGGCGGGCCGGTCTGAGGATAGTCGTTCCTCAGTCGTTCCTTACGTCCCTTCCTTCCCTCGACCAGTTCCGGCGGGCTTGTGACGGAGCAGCATGATACTCGTGGTTCGATGGTGCCGCGTGCGCATCGCTGTGCGTGCTTCCATTTCCGGACGCCATGCCGAGCGAAGCGAGCTGGGCACTGGTCAATGGCGTTCCGTCAGGTCCGCACGGCACCCCGTTGATCATCTGAACGCCCTGACCGAGGCTCAAACCGCCGTTGCCGGAACCGTTCGCCGATGCCGAGCCGTTGGCGTTCACCTGGCGATGCTTCGCGCTGGCGCTGGCGTTGCCATTGGCCGAACCGCTCCCGTTGCCGGTGAGGTTCAGGCCCTGGCCACCAGCTCCGGCGAGCGAGGTCGCCGCGTTTCCGGCGCCGCTCACTGCGCCCGCAAGCGAAACACCGTTGCCGCTATTGGAGCCGCCGATCGATCCGGCGAGGGAACCTGCCCCGTTGGCCGCACCGCTGAGGACGCCGGCAAGGCCGATACCCTGGCCATTGCCGCCGACATTGCCGGCAACCGAGCTGACGCTGTTGACCGCGCCTGATACGGTCCCTGCAAGCCCGATTCCGGTTCCGTTGCCGGTTCCGTTGACGCTGCCAGTGACGAGGCCGGTCACACTGTTGGCGACGGAGGTTGCGCCGCCGAGGCCGCTCGTCGCGCGGCCGAGGGTATCGCACAGGCAATTGCCCTGACCACCGGTACCGAGGTTGCCGATTGAGCCGGCGCCGCTGAGTGTGCCGTTAAGTGCACCGCTCACCGTGCCGCCGACATTGCCCAGCAACTGGGCGTGGGCGGGGGCCGCGGCGATGGCGAGAGCCGAAGCGGCGGCCAGCATGAACTTGGGCATGTCATTCTCCTTTGAACTTCTCGTGGGAGCTTCAACCGGCTCCTGAGAAGAGAACGACAGCGCTTCCGAGTTTAATCCCGGCCAGGCGAAATTACTTTGCGCCAACGGTCCTCGGGTCGGTACGGCAGCCACCGCAAACGATTCCGCGGCCGACGCGGCCTTTGCCCGGCCGTGCTTCGGCGGCGAGCGCGCGCGCGGAGCCCACAGCAAGTAACCGAGCGGCGGCAAGCGGGGCCGCAAAGCTCGTTCCACGCACCTTCACATATCCATTGCCGGGAAGCGCCGCAGCCATGTCCGCTCCGGGCGCGGCGAAGTCGAGGTGCGTTGGTTTGCCCGCTTCCGGGAGCGCTCGGCCATGAGCGTCAACCGCCGTTACGGCGACGACGCCGGAATAGGAGGCGGGATATTGCGGCGGCGCCGCCGGTCCGTCGTTGCCGACCGCCGCGACAACCTGAATGCCGCGCGATTCTACGATCCGGATGGCGCGCTCGACGAGCTTGTTGGGCGGGCCAACCAGGCTGATGTTGATTACCTGGGGACGATGAGCCGACAACCAATCGAGCGCCCGGACGATGCTGGTTGCCGAACCCGCCGCGCGGTTGCCGCCATAAACGTCCGCGACGAACAGGCGCGCACCCGTCGCCGCGCCTTGAAAGGGCCCTTGGCTTCCGACGAGCAACGAGGCGACCGCGGTTCCGTGGCCGGTCGGCTTGGGCGACCCTGAGAAGCCATCTTGTTCGATGCTCGTGCCGGCCAGCGAAGGATGTGAGGCGACCCCGCCGTCGATCATGCCGATCGACGGGCCGCTTCCGCCGGTGTGAGCAGTCGCGAGCGCTCCACTGATCGGGACGAGGCCGCCGCCTGCGGGTTCGAACAGATGATCGAAATCGGCCTGGAGCTCGGGCGCGAACTTGCGCAGCCGCTTGAGCGCTTCCCTCGCGCTCATGCCGTTCGGCGCGGCGAGCGACACGACTCGAATCCCGAGAGCGGAGTCGCGATCGTCGGCCGCAAGGCGAAAGCCGGCTGCGAGCGCGCGCTGCAAACCTTGCAAGTCGGGATCGACCACGACGACGATACCGCGCCTCACCGGTTGGCCATTGCCGTCGCTTTCGACCGTCGCCCTATTGGTCCGAATGAGCTCCTGAAGCCTCAGTCGGCGGAGCTCGAGCAAAGTCGGGGCTCCGGCCTCGGCGACGGTTTCGGTCAGTCCGCTGACGGAATCGAGCGTAGGGCTGACTGCCTGCCGCGCGGCCGGTTGGCCGAGAATGTCCTGTAGAATCGGTCCGGCGACCGGCAAATTGGCCGTCGGCAGGTTGCCGGTCGGCAGGCTGAGCGGCGGCAGCGCGGAAACGCCAAGCAGCTGTGCCCCGGCGCTTGCCGAGAGTGCAATTCCCGCGACGGCGGCAAGCACGGCATTACGGACCAGACTGGACATCAGGCGACCTCATTATCATTCCTCACATGGATGAAACGTGTGTGGGGCATCGTTTCATCCCCATGGAGATCAATGGATCGTTTATCGCCGTTCGAGGACGAGTTGGTTGCGCTGCTCCCGCGGTTGCGCAGGTTCGCGCACGGGCTCAGCAGAACTGCCGCCGACGCGGACGATCTGACGCAGGCGACGATAGAACGGGCGCTTCGGTCGAAAGCGCAGTGGCAACCGGGAACGCGACTCGACAGCTGGACCTACCGGATCATGCGCAACCTGTGGATCGACACGGCGCGATCCCGCTCGCGGAAGGAAAAGGTCGAAGGGCCGCCGGAGGAAGCCGAACTGCTTGGCGAGGATCCTCGCGAAAGCATGGACGCATCGGTCGACCTCGCGCGCATGATGAAGGCGATGAGTCGGCTGCCGGACGAACAGCGCGAGGTGGTCGCTCTCATCCTGATCGAGGGCTTCGCCTACCGCGATGCTTCGGAAATGCTGGACCTGCCGATCGGCACTGTTTCAAGTCGTCTGGTGCGCGGCCGCATGGCGCTCCTCGCGATGATGGGTGAACGGTGATGGAAGCAGACGAGAAATTTTTCGCCTGGCTCGACGGCGAGTTGAACGCCGCGGAAGCAGCCGAGGTGGAACGGCGAGTCGGCGCCAGTCCCGAGCTCGCCAGGCTGGCGGCGGAGCATTGCGCGATGCAGGAGCGGCTCAAACGCGCATTCGGCACGGTGGCCGACGCGCCGGTGCCCGAGCAGGTTCGCGCCGCGGTTCGGCCGCCATCGGGCCAAGTCATCAATCTCGATTCGGTGCGAAGCACGCGCGGACGGCGCGAGTGGGGATCGTTGCCGCGATGGTCGGCGATCGCCGCGACGCTTGCGGTCGGAATCCTGGTAGGGACTCTGATCCCCGAGCGGGCGAGCGGGCCGGTCGCGGTGCGGGGCGGAGCGCTCTACGCCGCCGCGCCACTGAACCGCGCGCTGGATACCCAGCTTGCCAGTGCGCCTTCAGGTGATGTCCGGATCGGGCTTACCTTCCGTAATCAGGCGGGAGCGATCTGCCGCACGTTCACCGAGCCTGCCGCAAGCGGTCTGGCTTGCCGCAACGATGGTCGCTGGAAACTCGAGGGCCTGTTCGCCGCGCCAGAGGGCCAGAGCAGCGATTATCGCATGGCTGGCGGGATGGACCCCCACCTTGCAGCGCTCGTCGATTCAACCATGGCGGCCGAGCCGTTCGACGCGGCCCAGGAGAAAGCCGCGAAAACGCACGGCTGGAGGTAGAGGACAGCTACTTCGACTTGCTCTTGTGCTCCGGCTTTCCCTTGCGGCTCGTCGAAGCCATCTTCTTGAGCTCTTTCCCGCTCATCGAATCGTACATGCTCTTGGAAGCGCCGCGGAGCGAGCTCTTGGGCTTTTCGTGCTCCTTGACCGCGAGCGCGATACCGGCGGCCGACTGCTGAGCCTTGGACTTGGCGGGCATGACTACATCTCCTCGAGGGGCATGCCGATCAAACGCTCCGCCCGGGCAATCGCTGCGCTCAGAAGGCGATATTGCGGGTGATCAACCACTGCTTTCCAGCGCGATGCCAGACGGTGAGATAGCGGCCGACGACATAGCGGGTCTTGCCCTTGCTCTGCAGCGTCATCTGCGCGCTTCCCCATTCGTAGACGTCGTCCGGGTCGGAAGCGACCCGGCCGTCGGTCTTGATGCTTGCGCGGAGCACTTTAACGCCGGCGGGACGGCGGCTGTACATGGTCCTGACGCCCGCGCGGCCGTGGATCGCCGTGCCATCCGGCATGATGAACACCGCGTTTTTCGAATAAGGCGCGCTCATCACGTCGGCCTTGCCGCGGACGATCGCCGTTTCCCATTCGCTATTTGCCTTGTCGATGAACGGCGCCGCCGAGGCGATCGCCTTCTGCTGCCACGAAGGAGCAGCCCCGGCGAGCAAGGGCAGTGCGGCCAGAATCAAGATGTTACGCTTCAACAATCCCTCCCTGATGAGCTGAAATGTTGCCGCGTCGCGGGCTTCAGCTCAACCCTTTCATCGCCGCAGGTCGCGAACCCTTGACGCCTTGCCAGTCGACCGCTCGATCGTGCCGGGGTCGCAAACCTGGACGTCCACGGTGACCCCGACCAGTTCTTTTACGTGACGCCCCAGCTCAGCGCCGGCGTGCGCCCGCCGTTCGCCTGGACAGTCGGGAGAGGCCTCGACCAACACCGTGACTTCGTCGAGGCGTCCGGACCGCGCGACATCGATCCGATAGTGCGGCGCGAGTCCGTCGCAGCGGAGAATCTGTTCCTCGACCTGCATCGGGAAGAGGTTGACGCCGCGGACGATGAGCATGTCGTCGGACCGCCCGGTAATCTTGGCCATGCGCCGCATTGGCCCGACGGTGCCGGGCAACAGCCGGGTGAGATCGCGCGTCCGGTACCGGACGACCGGCATCGCCTGTTTGGTCAGCGAAGTGAAGACCAGCTCGCCCTCGCTTCCGTCGGGCAGGATTTCGCCAGTCTCCGGGTCGATTATCTCGGGATAGAAATGGTCCTCCCAAATCGTGGGGCCGTCCCTGGTCGATCCATATTCCTGGGCAACGCCGGGTCCCATGACTTCGGACAATCCGTAGATGTCGGTCGCAACGATCCCAAACGCCCCTTCGATCTCGCGGCGCATTGCTTCGGTCCATGGTTCCGCCCCGAATATCCCGATCTTGAGGGACGTGGAGCGGGGATCGATGCCGCGCGCGCGAAATTCGTCGAGGAGGCTCAGCAGGTAGCTGGGCGTCACCATGATGATGTCGGGTTCGAAATCGAGGATGAGCGCGACCTGCCGTTCGGTCTGCCCTCCCGAGACAGGGATAACCGTGCAGCCGAGCCGCTCCGCGCCGTAGTGCACTCCGAGGCCGCCGGTGAAAAGACCGTAGCCGTAGGCGATGTGGACTTTCATGCCCGGTTCGCCGCCCGCCGCCTTGATGGACCGTGCAACCAGCCCCGCCCAGGTATCGATGTCCTGGAGCGTGTAGCCAACGACCGTTGGCTTCCCGGTCGTACCCGACGAAGCATGGATCCGCGCGACCTGGTCCATCGGGACGCAGAAGAAGCCGAACGGATAAGCGTCGCGGAGGTCCTGCTTTGTCGTGAAGGGGAAGCGCGCGAGGTCCCCGAGCGACTTGAGGTCGGACGGGGAGACGCCCGCTGCGTCGAACTTGGTCCGGTAAGCTGGATTATGCTGATAGGCGCGGATGAGCGTCTCCTTCAAGCGCTCCATCTGAAGCGTCTTGAGTCCCCCGGAAGAGAGCCGCTCATTCGCATCCAGGTCGAAGGCAGGTCGCTCGCTCATCGCTTGTTGCGGCTTTCCGTAATGGCTGCACCCGAACAAGTGAACATGTTAAATATCCGCTGGACTCGCCCGAGGCATCGGTTCCAGAATGCCTTCAGACGGAGAGGGTTGTCGACATGCAGGACGTGATGGAGCGCTACGGTCTGATCATCGGCGGCGAAAAGGTGCCGACCTCGGAGCATATGGAAATCCGCGATCCCGGGAACGGCGAGGTCGTCGGCGAATGTCCGGTGGCGACCCGCCAGGACGTTGATCGCGCGGTCGATGCGGCGAGCAAGGCGTTCAAGAGCTGGAGCCGGACCAGCGACGAGGAACGCAAGGCCGCGGTCGGGCGAATCGCCGATACGATCCATGCGAACATGGAGGAGCTCGCCGAGCTTTTGACTCGTGAGCAGGGCAAGCCGCTTAACGGCATGGGCTCGAGGTTCGAGCTTCACGGCGCCGAGGCCTGGGCACGATACACCGGCTCACTCGATCTTCCGGTCGAAGTGCTCAGCGACGACGAGACCGGCCGCGTTGAGCTTCACCGCAAGCCGCTTGGCGTGGTCGGATCGATCACGCCGTGGAATTTCCCGGTGCTGATCGCGATCTGGCACATCGTTCCGGCCATCCGCACCGGCAATACGGTCGTGATCAAGCCTTCGCCCTACACCCCGCTCAGCACCATCCGGTTAGTGGAGCTGCTCAACGAGGTGCTTCCTCCTGGCGTGCTCAACGTGGTCGCCGGCCACAACGATCTCGGCCAGATGATGACCGAGCATCCGAACATTCAGAAGATCGTGTTCACCGGCTCCTGCGGCACCGGCAAGAAGGTGATGCAGGCGGCGTCAGGAACCCTGAAGCGGGTGACCCTGGAGCTTGGCGGAAACGACGCCGGCATCGTCCTCGCCGACTCCAACCCCAAGGAAATCGCCGAGAAACTGTTCTGGGGAGCATTTATCAACAACGGCCAGACCTGTGCGGCGCTGAAGCGGCTTTACGTCGCCGACGAAATCTACGACGAGGTGTGCGGCGCGCTCGTCGATTACGCGAAGAATGTTCCCGTCGGGCATGGGCTGGACGAAAACAATGTCCTCGGCCCGATCCAGAACAAGATGCAGTACGACAAGGTTGTCGACCTGGTCGAAGACGCCAAGCGCAACGGCGCGCGCGTGCTTTGCGGCGGCGAAGCGGCTGGCGGACCCGGTTACTTCTATCCCGTGACCATCGTGGCGGACGTGACCGATGGCATGCGCATCGTCGATGAAGAACAGTTCGGTCCGGTGCTTCCGGTCATCCGCTACGGCGATGTCGAAGACGCCATCGCGCGCGCCAACGCGCTTGATGTCGGCCTCGGCGGGTCAGCCTGGTCGTCCGACCCCGCGAAGGGCAAGGAAGTCGCCGGCAGGCTCGAATGCGGCACTGCCTGGGTCAACGGCCACGGCGGGATCAAGCCGTTCGCTCCATTTGGCGGCGTCAAGGGCTCGGGTATCGGAGTCGAATTCGGGCAGCTCGGGCTTGAGGAATATACGACCGTCCAGGTCGTTCATCACTGAGCGGTGCGCGACATGCTCTCGAGCGTGTCGAGGAAGATGCGGACCTTGAGCGGCATCAACCGCCTTTCGGGCAGCAGCGCATAGACTCGAAGCGGGGCGCACTCGAAGGCGGGCAACACGCGGCGCAGCTCGCCGGCATTTACCGCCGGTTCGCAATAGGTCGCCGTAATCCGCGCTACCCCGAGACCGGCGCGGGCTGCCTGCAATCGGATTCCGGCGTTCGAACTTCTGAGCCGTGGTGCCGCCATGGCGATCGAATGGTGGCCGCCCGCGGAATCGGTGAACGCCCATTCCGTGTCCGAAGCCGCCGCGAGAAGCGGCAGGTTCCGAAGGTCGTACGGTGTCCTCGGTTCCTCGAACTTCGCGAGAAAGTCCCTGGACGCGAACAATCCGCGCTCGAGTGAGAAGACGCGGCGGACGACGCCGCTGGTCGCGGGAAGGTCCTTGTCCACCATCGAGAATACGATGTCATATTGCTGGTCGAACAGGTTGACCGGCTGGTGCTCGACATCGACGTCGACTTCGAGGTCGGGATGTTCGCCGAGCATCGCACAGGCGACGGCGCCGAGATGATGGGCACCGAACTCGTACGGGGCGGCGATGCGGAGGCGACCGCTGACCGTCTCACCCTTCGCCGCGGCACTGCCGAGCGCCTCGCGAAGCTGACGGAACAGCGGCGACATCTCGTGATAGAGTGACTCGCCAGCTTCGGTCAGCCGGAGCCGGCGCGTGGTTCGCTCCATTACCCGCGCCCCGACCCGTGACTCAAGCCGGGCGATCGACGCGCTGACGCTGGACTTCGGCCGGCCAAGCACGCGCGCAGCTTCGCTGAAGCTGCCGTGGTCGATCACATGACAGAAGATATCGAGGTCTTCCCAGTCCATTGTTCATCTGAATGGACAATCTTTCCAGAAAAGCCAGCTAAATCTGCGCGGGAACTTGGAGTAAGGAGGGGGGGAACTAGCCGGCGTTTGTGCCGGTGTTTGAACGCGCCTGACGGGAGAGCCGGAATGTTCCTCAAGAACTGCTGGTACATGGGGGGCTGGGACCATGAGGTCATGGACGGCAAGCTGCTCGAGCGCCGGATCCTCGACCAACCAGTCGTCTTCTACCGCGGCGAAAGCGGCCAGATCGTCGCGCTGGACAATCGCTGCTGCCATCGCGGCGCCAAGCTGTCGCAGGGCCGGATCGAGGGCGATTGCGTTCGCTGCATGTACCACGGGCTGAAGTTCGACCCGACGGGCAAGTGCGTTCAGATTCCCGGCCAGGACCGCATTCCGCCGCAGCTTGGGGTGAAGAGTTATCCACTCGTCGAGAAACAGCATTGCATGTGGATCTGGATGGGCGATCCCGCGCTGGCCGACCCCGACAAGATTCTCGACATTCCGTACCTGGACGATCCGAAGTGGAAGGGCATTCCGGCCTACCTTCATTACACGTCCAACTATCTGCTGATCGTCGACAACCTCAGCGACTTCAACCACCTCGCGTTCGTCCACACGAACACGCTCGGCGGTTCGGAAGAATATGCGTACGTGACCAAGCCGGTGTCGATCGACCGGTTGCCGAACGGTTTCCACGTCGAGCGCTGGCACAAGAACAGCGATCCGCCGCCCTATCTGCGCAAGGTCATCAAGAACAAGGACGACAAGGTCGACCGCCGCAACATCGCGCGGATGCTGATTCCCGGCATCTTCCTGATGGACACGATGTTCACGCCGGCGGGGATGGGTGCCGACGGCGAGGGCAAGGAGGGCACGCTCGAGTTCCGCAACTGCCAGTTCATGACTCCGGAAACCGAGCGGACGACGCACTTCTTCTGGAACTATCTCAACGATTTCGAAGGCGCCGATTACACCATCTCCATGTCGCTCCTCGACAGCCTGATCGAGGGGTTCATGGAGGACAAGGAGATCATCGAAGAGCAGCAGAAGATGCTTGACGCCGATCCCAGCTTCAAACTGGTCGCCGTCGCTTCAGACGTCGCGCTGTCGCACTTCCGCTACATCATGGACAAGATGATCCGCGACGAGCAGGCCGGCCTGACCCCGGAGCTGGCCCCGGCGATCGCCGCCGAGTGAGCCCACGGTTTCGGGACCTGTCGTGAATACTGTGGTGCAATCATTGACGGTGCTCGTCGCCGACGTCCGCGCGGAGGCGAAGGACGTGATCACGCTTGAACTGCGCGCGATCGCGGGCGGCGAACTGCCGGAATTCACGCCGGGCGCGCACCTCGACGTTCACCTGCCGAACGGGCTCGTTCGAAATTATTCGCTCACCAACGACTGGCGCGAGCGCAACCGGTACGTGGTCGGCGTCGGCCGCGCCGCGGACAGCCGTGGCGGGTCGAGCTACATCCATAACAGCGTCCGCGCGGGCCAGCAGATCAAGATCAGCGCCCCACGCAACAATTTCCCGCTCGATGAAAGTTCGGAGAGCTTTCTGTTCATTGCCGGGGGTATCGGCGTGACTCCGATCATGGCGATGGTCCGGTGGTGCATCTCGAACGGCAAGCCGTGGCGGTTGATCTACGCCGCGCGCAGTCGACAGCGCACCGCATTCTATGAGGAGCTTTGCGAGCTCGGCGGGGATCGCGTGGACTTCCACTTCGACGATGAGGCGGGCCAGGTTCTCGATGTTGCTCAGGCAATCTCCAGCTGGAAGGAGGGTGAGAGCGTCTACTGCTGCGGCCCCGCGCCCCTGATGGAGGCGGTGAAGACGCTGACCGAGAAGCTGCCGAACGGCACCGTCCGCTTCGAGTGGTTCACCGTTCCGGAGTCCGACGAGCCGCAGGAATCCAGCTCGTTCACCGTGCGGCTGGAACGCAGCAACATCGAGTTCGAAGTGCCCGAGCAGAAGTCGATCCTCGAGGTGCTCGAGGAACATGGGTTCGAGCTTCCCTTTTCATGCCGCGAGGGCCTTTGCGGCACGTGCGTCACGAACGTCTGCTCGGGCGAACCCGATCATCGCGACTATGTATTGTCCGACGAGGAACGCGAGTCGGGCAAGATGATGACCATCTGCTGCTCGCGCTCCAAATCCGCACTTCTCACGCTCGATCTCTGAATGCCCGCGCATCGGAATACGGCTTGCCGAAAGCTTCTTCTCGGACGGAAGTTAACATGTTAAGCACATGGTGATTCCGGGCTAGATTTGCCGTCCGGAAACAGGGGAGGGTCATATGTCGAAGGCTCGGTTTTCTGTGCTTCGCGGAAGCACGGCGCTCGCGTGCATCGCAATCTCGTTTCCGGCGTTTGCGCAAGCCCAGCCAACTTCGTCGACCAAAACGCCGGCGCCGCAGCCGAATCTCGGAGCGCCGAATGAGACGACCGTCGAAAGCGACAAGGTTAGCCAGGGGGTAGCCCAGGCGCCCGCCGACCAGAGCGTGTTTCAGGAAATCGTCGTCACCGCGCAAAAGCGTCGGGAGAAGATCCAGGACGTCGGCATTTCGATTACCGCGTTGTCGGGCGAGACAATCAAGACCCTCAATCTCAGCAACATGCAGCAGATCAGCCAGCAGGTCCCGAACCTCGAGGTCTCCGCCTGGACCCCGGCCTTCACGACCTTCAACCTGCGCGGCATCTCGCAAAACAACTTCCAGGACAATCTCGAGGCGCCGATCGCCGTCTACCAGGACGAAGTCTACGTCGGCAGCATGAACGCCCTCGGGCTTCCGATCTACGACGTTGAGCGGATCGAGGTACTTCGCGGACCCCAGGGAACGCTTTTCGGCCGCAACGCCACCGGCGGCCTGATCCAGTTCATCAGCAACACCGCAGATGAAACGCGTCTCAACGGCTATGCCGAAGCCACAATCGCGGATTGGGGAACGCACAAGCTCGAAGGCGCGGTCGGCGGCCAGATCGCGCCCGGAATCCGGGCACGCATCGCGGGCGTCTACGACAAGTCGAAGGGTTGGATGAAGGCGGGGTTCAATCCCGATCCGTTCGAGCTCAATCCGCTTGGCCCGCACAAGGCGACGGGCCGAACGAGCCAGGGCGCGAACGGCTGGGCGGTCCGCGCAAACGTCCAGGCCGACCTCGGCCCGGACACTTTGCTTAGCGTCATCGAGTCATATTCGAAGGACAATGACGTTCCGACCGGACAATATGTCGTCCGGCTGGCCGGGTTCGATCCGGATACGGGCCTCGGCATCGACCCCGGTCCCCCGATCACGGGGAGCGTGTTCAAGCATGCGTCGGACATGCACACCGGGTTCGATCGCAAGGTCTGGTCGACGACGGCGAAGCTGACGCACAACTTCTCCGAGAACGTCGATTTCACCTACATCGGCAATTACAGCAAGCTCGACAAAAACTATATCGAGGACGCCGGCGGCGGACTTTTCTTCTTCCCCTTCCAGACGATCGCGCATCACAAGCAATGGTCGCACGAAGCGCGTTTCTCTGGGCATACGCCACGCGCCCGCTGGCAGGTTGGCGCTTATTATCTCGACATGGATTTCAATGGCGAATTCGACGCGTCCGGAGCGATCTTCAATTCCGCTCCCACGGACGACGCACGCAGCCAAAGCCTGACCCATCTTGTTTCGAAGAACTGGTCGGTTTTCGGTCAGGGCGAATATGATTTCTCACCCCAGCTCACGGCGATCCTCGGCTTGCGCTGGTCCCAGGATCACAAGAGGATCAAATTCAGGACGATTGGCTTCGGCCTCGTCGACCTGGAGACCGGCGACCCGATCCCGGACGGGACCGTGATTTTCGATTTTGCGGACGCGATCGCGGCAGACCCGTCGCTCGCAGGGCATGACAAGATCAATTACGGCGACGTCGCAGCCCGCGCGCAGCTCAATTACAAGCCGCACCAGGATCTGCTGTTCTACCTGTCGTACAATCGCGGCATCAAGGGCGGCAACTGGTCGCCTGCGCCGACTGTCGATCCCCTCAATTTCCGTCACAAGCCTGAGAAACTCGACGCATACGAAATTGGCATGAAGTCGACGCTTGCGCCCAACACGCGGCTCAACCTGTCCGCTTTCTATTACGATTATCACGATTATCAGGCCTTCTCGCTCACCGGCCTGCAACCGCAGGTGGCGAATTCGGACGCGACGGTGAAAGGCGGGGAGATCGAACTCTTCACCCGCCCGCTGCGCAATTTCGATTTTGCGTTGAGCGCCGCCTTCCTCGATTCAAACGTGGATTTCGTCCCGGCGGTGTTCCCGGGGACCGGCGTCAGTGATGCCGAGCTCCCGCAAGCGCCGCACGTGAGCCTGAATGCCCTCGGCCGCTACACTGTCCCGGTAAAGTTCGGCACGCTGGCGTTCCAGCTCGACGGCAAATATGCGAGCAAGCACTTCCTTGAAGGCACCAATTCGCAAGTATCGTTCCAGCGCGGCTATGCGGTCGGCAATGCTTCCATTTCGCTGACCTCCCCCGATGAACGCTGGCAGGGATCGCTTTGGGTGAAGAACTTCACCAACTCGAAGTACAAGGTCTACAATCTGGACCTCGGCCTTCTCGGATTCGTCGAGCAGATGTACGCGCCGCCGCGCCAGATCGGAGCGACCCTTCGATTCGGGTTCAAGCAATAGCGAAGTTTACGAGCCGTTCAGCTTGTCGGTGACCCGGCGCAGCAGCTCGTAGAGTTCCTGCATGTCGGGCCCGCCGACGAGCTTGGTGATGCGCGCATATTCGACCTCCGAGTGCGGCGCGAGATCGTCGAACAGCTTACGCCCTCGCGCAGTAAGCGCGATGAACGCGCGGCGCTGATCGGCATTCGAGCGGGTGCGGCTGACGATTCCGCGCGCTTCGAGATTCTTGATCGTTCGCGTCGCGCTTGGCTTCAGGATGAAGACGCATTCGGCGAGCTCGCCGATCTCGATCCGGTCGACCTCCATCAGGGCGCGCATGATGCGCCATTCCTGCTCATTGACCCCATGCTCGCGAAGCCATTTGCGAAAACCGCGCATGACCGCTTCGCGCGCGCGCAGAAGCGCCATCGGAAGCGATTGTTCGAAGGGGCGGATCGCACGGCGTGACGCCGTCGGGTGCCCCTCGTCAGCCATCGACGATTCCGTTGCGAAGAGTTCCGATCGAGGGCGATGAAACTTCGACCAC
>DASTAU010000210.1:0-10787 GCA_035712425.1 Sphingomicrobium sp. | reverse complement strand
GCCGCTGTCTACCGCGACAGGCACGACCGGGAGCCCGAGGGCCCGGTAAAGAGCCGCGAAACCCGACTTCAATTCGGGCATCTCGCCAACGCGCACGCGCGTTCCTTCGGGGTAGATGATCACCGGCCGCCCGGTCGCGATCGCCTGCTGGCCTTCTTCGACGAGCGCGCGAAGTGCCTTGGCGCCTGCGGAGCGTTCGACCGGAATGACCCCGTACCGCCTGGTCAGGAAACCGAAGAGCGGAATGTCGGCGAGCTCCTTCTTCATGACGATGATGGGCAGTCGCGAGAGGCGGACCATCTCGAGGGTTTCGAACATCGATTGGTGCTTGACGGCAATGAGGCGTGGCCCGGGGGGGATAATGCCCTCGACGCGCACGTTGATCCGGAGGATGTTACGCGCGAGCCAGTGGTGGAAGTCCACCCAGCTCAGCACCACCGCTAGGGTCGGCCTGCGTCCGAGGAGCGTAGCCGGAAGGCCCGCGATGACCCATAAGACCGTCGCCGGATAAAAAATCGCCGCGTAGAGCAGCGACCTCAGGACCGCCATCTAGAGGTCCACCCAAACTGCGATCCGGCGCAGCACATATTTGTTATACTCGCCGAACAACGTGAAAAAGGTCGGCTCGGTGCGGACAGCATCGGGCACGATCACATATTTGTCGCGAAGAACCCGCCGGAATTCATAGCGCGCGCGACGCATGTGCCAGTCGCTCGTGATCAGCCTCAGCGAATGGAAGTTGTGGGCGGCCAGCCAGCGCCCGGCCTCTTCCGCATTGGATCGGGTGTCCACCGATTCGCTGCCGAGGTCGATGCAGCATTTGAGGAGCGGCGCACTTCCCGGAATGCGCTGCGCAAGATCGCGCTTCGTGACCGAGGGATCGGCACCGGCGACGAGCAGCCGCTTGGCCTTGCCCTGGCGAACGACGTCGATCGCATGCTCGATCCGGCCGCTCCCGCCCGTCAGGACGACAGCAGCGTCAGTCGTCTGGGCGTTCGCCGGGGCCGGCTTGCCAAGCGTGAATGCAAACAGGACGAAGCCAAGCGCGTACAGCAGAAGGAGAAGCGAAACGGCGCGGGAGATCATAAAGTCTCCCTCAGTGCAGCGAGCACGGTCACTCGGGCAACCCATGTGGCGAGCGCGGTCAGCGCGAAGGGCAGAAGAACCAGCAGGAGCATGTCCGCGCTGGCAAGGCTCGCACCGCCGGTTAGAGCGCCGGCAAAGGAGGCCCCGCTGGCCAGCAGGGCGATGACGATCGCACCGGCGATAGCTCCGCCGAGGCTGCCCACCAGAGCATCGAGCGCGATCTTGCGCTGGAATAGATGGGTTAGCTGAAGATCGGTGGCGCCGATTCCGTGCATCACCTCGATCGTGAACCGGTGCGTGTCGAGCGCGCCGCGGGCGGCGAGCACGACGGCCGCGGCCGCGGCCGCTCCAAGAAGCAGGACAAGCCCGAAGGCGAGCCACTGGAGCTCGGTCATCGAGCGGAGCAGCGGTGCGACCCTGTCGCGATGAGCGCTGATCCTGGCGTTCGGAGCTATGGTCTGGACTCGCTTTTGAATCGTCGGGAGGTCCGCTCCCGCGCGAGTGTTGAAATTTACCAGGGCGGGGACCGGAAGGTCTGCGCTATCTGCCGCCGGCCCAAGCCAGCGTTTGAGCGTCTCGCGCATTTCGCTTTCTGGAACCGCTTCGACCGAAGCGACACCGGGGGAGGACTTTAGCGCCGCGACAAGCGCGTCGAGATTCTGGCCTCCGCCCGGCACTTCGACCGCATAGCGCGCCTGGATTGCGCTCGTGAGCGCTCCCGCCGTGTTGGCGAGCGCCAGCCCGGTCGCCGCGATGATGATGATCGAGAAGCTCATGATGGCGATGACCCAGGGCGTGGGTCCGCGGAACCGATCGGTCCCGAGAAGGCGCCGATCCGCCGGCGAAGCGAAGAGCCAGCCAAGCATCAGCCGCGTCTCGGCGGTGGATTGCGGAGGAGCCCGGTCGGATCGACCACCCCGCCGTTCTCGAGCCTGACAAGCTCGGCCCCGGGTGTCGCATTGATCAGGCCAACGTCGTGAGTGGCAACCACGACCGTTGTTCCCAGCCGGTTGAGCGCGGTAAACAGGTGCAGGAGCCGCTGAGCCATTTCGGCATCGACGTTGCCCGTCGGTTCGTCGGCGACGAGGAGCTCGGGACGGTTAATCACCGCCCGGGCGATCGCGACGCGCTGCTGCTCGCCGCCCGATAGCGTGGGTGGGCGGGCGCTGGCCCGGTCAGCGAGGCCAACCCAGGCGAGCATTTCGCGCACGGGGCCTTCCACTTCTTCCTCGCTAGCCCCCGCGACACGCAATGGAAGCGCGACATTGTCGAAGGCCGACAGATTCCGGATCAGCCGGAAATCCTGAAAAACGACCCCGATCCGACGGCGGAACGGCGGCAGGGATTCGCGCGGCGCTTCGCTCAGCTCCTCCCCGAACAGGCGGATCCGTCCGCGCGTTGGACGCTGCGCAAGATAGAGAAGCTTGAGGAGCGATGTCTTTCCGGCCCCGGAGGGCCCGGTGAGAAAATAGAAGCTGCCCTCCGCAAGTCGAAAATCGAGATCGCGCAGGACTTCGGCGCCTGTTCCGTAGCGCAGGCCGACGCTGTCAAATTCCGCGATCGCCGGCAGCTTCTCTTCCCTCCCCGCTCAAACACGTCGGGCTCAGCGCCTTGCCAAGCCACTTTCATTCCTGTTTACCGTGCCCTGACCGTCCCGGAAGAGGGCTTTTGTAAGAATGATCCTCACCTGCCCCAGCTGCGGCACCCAATATGTGGTGAAGGACGGCGCAATTCCGCCGGGCGGTCGACAAGTTCGATGCGCTTCGTGCAAGCACAGCTGGCACCAGAATCCGGAAGAAGCCGCGGAAACGGAGGTCGAGCCTGCGCCTGCGGACGAAGGATTCGTCGAACCTGAGGCCGGCCCGGTCGAAGTAGCGCCGATCGAGGAAACTCCGGTCGAGGAAGCTCCCGAAGCGGACGAAGACGAGAGTTTCGCCGAAGTGACCCTGATCGAGCCGCGGAGCGGGCCCGAAGCCGAAGAGCGGGCATATGAGGAAGCTGCGCTTGCGGACGAGGTGGAGGCCGAGGGCGAGGTCGCGCCTGAAGCTGAAGTGCCCGGCTCCACTTACCAAAATTCGCAGTTCGATATTACGAAGCACGATGAATTGCCGCCCGCGACAGACAGCGACTGGCAAGAACCGCCCCAGCCGGAAGCCCAGGAAGATGAATTTACCCCATTCCCCGCGCAGGATGAAATTGCGCCGAAGCGCCGAAGCCCGACCTTCACAATTGCCTTGATCGTCGTCCTCATCATCGCGATCGCGGCGGCTTTCTGGTTCCTTGCGCCGCCCGAACTCAAGGCGAGAATTGGGTTGGGTGGCACCGGCATGAGCCCGCTGGCGCTGGTGACGACGCACATGGACCGCCAGCGGTTGGAGAGCGGCAACGAGCTGCTGACCGTCACTGGCAGGGTGATCAATCCGACCACGAAGGAGCAGCGGGTTCCGCCACTCCAGGCTCAGCTCAAGACCAAGGCCGGAAAGATCGTCTACAGCTGGGTGATTCCGCCACCCGCGCCCTCGCTTCCTGCAGGAGCAAGTGCGCCCTTCAATAGCGCTGAGGTGAGCGTTCCGCCGGGCGGGGACGAATTGACCATCACCCTCGACTCACAGGCCGGATAAAACTCATTCGAATTCGATGAGCTTCGCCTTTCGGGGCGTTCCGTCCGCGGTGACCATGCTGTCGTGCGCCGGCGGCGCGTCGGCATTTTCGACCGAACCCAGCTTGAGTCGAACGCCGGAGACGATCCGGACTGTGGCGGTGGCCACTGCTTCCACGCGCGGCGTCCGCGCCTCGACGGGAGGCGTGTGGGCGACGATCGCTGCAGCGGCGGCAAGCACGAACATGGCGTGTGCGTAACGCCATTCGTTCATAAAGGTAAACGACCGTTAACGAATTGTACCGTTGTGGACCAAATTTCGCCCGCCGAGAGCGGCATTGCGCCCCTCGAGGGCCTTTGCTAGAGGCGCCGCCTTGCCAGTCGCGGCAGCCGTCGAGGCGCGCCGACAATCTCATGACGTGCGGTCGTGGCGGAACTGGTAGACGCGCAGCGTTGAGGTCGCTGTGGCCGAAAGGCCGTGGAAGTTCGAGTCTTCTCGACCGCACCATCAGACAGGCACTTAACGGAGAGACGAATTCGGCGCTTCGCCCGCTGCCTGGGCAATCTGCGCCTGCGCGACGGGTCGGATGGTCCCGACGCGGACGACCGATTTCTCCGGCGTGACCGACAAATGGAGCCCGAGGTCGATGGCGATCTTCGCCGCCGCCGCGGAGGTCTGCGCGACCCGCACGGTGTAATTGCCATAAGCGACCCGTTCGAACAGGAAGAATCCGTCATAATCGGTTCGGCATGTGCTCACGACCTTGCCCGAGGTGTCGACCAGTTCGAGATCGACACCTTCGAAGCCAAGACCGCCGCTTTTCACGAGAGCGCCTTCGATATCTCCGCCTCCGATGAGACCGATCTGCACCTCTGCGGGTACCCCCGGTCGCGGAACGACGACTTGTAGCGCCTTCTTGGGCACCAGCATCGGGTCAGACAGGCTCGACAAATCGATTCCGACCGCGACGGGCTTGAACGCGGTAAGTCCTCCGACGATGACCGAGCCGTTGCCGTCGGTCGGGCGGTCGGACTGGATCGTGCCGGTGGTTACGAGGGCGCCTTTCTCGAAGGGCTCGGAGGGGTCGTGAACGCCATTGTCGTTGAGGTCGCGGTAGACGACGGCGTGGACCTCTCCCGCCTGGGCCAGCGGACGACGCGAGATCGCAAGACCATGCCTCGGATCGAGCGAGAAGTTGAGGTTGACGCCGAGCGCGACCGAACCGTCAGTTGCGACTTCGCCGGTTAGCGCGACGGCCATCGTGTCAAAACGGTTGATATGGGAGATTCGCGCATTCGCCCGATGGCTGAACCCGTCGTAGATAACGCCGCCTTCCCAATCGACGTTGTCGCTGGCGGACCAATAGGCATCGAGCTCGGCCGATCGGAGCCGAACGGCTGGCGAGAAGTCGTAGTCCGCAGATCCACGAAGGCGAATGTCACCTACATAGCCACTTCCGATGAGCTCGAGCGTTGTTTCGCCAGGAGCGCTTCCTCCCGAGGCCGGATATTGTTTCTGGTAGTGGAGTCCGGCGCCGAGGTTGAAGCGCTGGATATTCGCGGAAAGCCGCGCAATCGCGTCCAGCGCTTTGGTTCCATCGGCGTGTTCGGTCAAATGAGCATCCGCGTGCGCCGGAAGCACTGTTCGGCCGATTTTCAGGGGTGCGTCGAGCCCGACTTCATAGTCGTGGATGGTCTGCACCTGCCCTCCTTGCAGATGAAAATCATTTGCAATTAGTGCTTGCGCGTTGACGTTCACCGGCCCGATTTTGCCCAAAATCTGGGCCCGCACGGCCTTGCCGCCGTTCGATTCGCGTGCCGCGCCGACCTCGATAAGGGCGAGGCCGACCGATCGGCGCACACTACCCTCGACGAAGGTTACGCGCTGATCGTCGATGAGCATCTCACGCGCGAGCACGGCGACCGACGTTTTCTTGTCGATCCCGTGCTCGAGCGCGATGGTCGCCTGCGCCTGCGGAAGGTTTTGCCCATCCGGAGGTTTGTTCAGCGTGATGATGTCGCGGCTGGGTTGGTTGAAGCCGGCCCAATACCAGGTCTTACCAGGTGGAGCGCTGTCCTGGCCCACGTTGACCAGCTCTTCGCGCGTATGGACCTGCCCCTGGGGACCATAAAGGACGATCCTGATTCGGTTCTCACCATAGATAAGCTGCACATTATCAAAGACATATCGTTGGTCGGAATTCGCCTTGGCAAAACCGAGCAGCTCGTCGTTGCGGTAGATTTCCGCTTCCCAACCCGCCGGCAGGTCGCCCTCGAAATGACTTTTGTCGAACGCAGTTTGCGCGGTCAGCGGTCGGTTGGTGATGACTGCACCACGGCCGAACGAAGCGCTTCCGGTCAGCTTGCTGTCGAAGCCCTCGACATCGCCGAAGCCGAAATGGGTCGCTTTGGCGGGCCCAAGAAGCCGGCCATCGGGATCTGATCTGTATGCGCGCAGGCGGAGCGCGGAGGGGATGCCCCGCTGATTGGTCGTGATTTGCGCATCGTACGAGAGACGCGCAATTTCCCCCGCAGCATAAACGGAGGATTGCCGATCGACCTTGAGCCCGTCTTGGGCGCGATAGGTCACTCCGGCGCTGACGATGAAGTCGAGCGCAGGCGACCGCCACATCCGATAGGGGATCCGGACTTGCGGCAAGCCGGCGAGATCCAGCTTCGCGGGGTGAATCCGCGCCGCTCGAGCCTCTCGCTCCATCGCCAGCTCGACCGGGAGCTTGTCCTTGGACTGAAGAAGAAGGACCGAGCCCGAGGTCATGGCATTGACCTTGATCCCGAACCAGCGCGTCAGAGCGCTCGCCTGGACGCACCAGCCGTCGGGCGTTTCGCGGATCGTGCCCGGTGCGATGGGCTCGCTCGTGCCGCCATAGCTGGCGATCGAAGCGGCGTAATCGATTGTAATCCGATTGTTTTCTTTGAACGCCCAGCCGCTCGCCCTCTTCGCCGCGAGATCGATCTTCATCGGCACGTCGAGCGCGGTCAAAAAGTCGCCTAAGATGACACATGTCCCTTCGGGGGTATTGTAAGCACGCGCGCCATCACCGAGCCGAAGCTGGTGAATGGTAACGTCGAGTAGGAACTGATCGTCGGGGTTCGCGGTCCAGCTCGCGGCCGTTGCGGTCGGCGCCGGCGCGGACGCGCCGACGCTACCGACGCCGAGCGCCAGCAGCACCGCCGCCTTGCGCAGCCACTTGCGGCCGGAAAACACGGACGAGTTCCTTGCGCCCGCTCCGCGCCTACCTCAGGACCGCCTGGGTCTCGGCCAGCTTCTCGTTCCCATCCTGATAGGTCTCGATATACTGCACGGTGACCGGCCCGGCGATTTCGCCCTTGTAGGCATCGCCCACGGGGATCGAGAGGTGCCGCGTCGCAATCTCGGTATAGACCGCGACGCCCTTCTGGATGGCGATCGGGTCTTTCACCCCGGCTTTGAGCACCCGAACTTCACCGAAGGTCGAGCGAGAGCCCGATCGGGTCAAATCGAGGTCGATGGTCGGTTTGCCGTCGCTCTTGTGGAGAGCGACGTTGGAGATTCCGGCTGTTGCCTGGAGATTGCCGAGACGGACGATCACCGGGATCGTCACCCCATAGATGGGGGTCAGCTGGAATTGCAGGCCCTTGGGCTGATCGGCTGGCGTTACAGCCACAGGGTTGGCGGGCGGGACCGCCCGAAACAGCAGGTGAATGCGATATTCGCCGTCAGGAAGCCCCTGGGGCGGCCGTGCCGCGATGCGGATCGACTGCGGCTCGTTCGGCGGCAGGGTCACGCGCCGCGGCGCGTAGATGATCATGTCGGCCGCCGCTTGGTCCTGCGGCGTCGGCGCAGTGACATCCTCGAGATTTCCATCGGGAGTCATGCGCCGGAATTCGACCGAGATGCGATAGGTTGCCGGCTCGTCCCCGATATTGTTGAGTACGATCTCGGTGCCCTTGCGCCCGTCTAGGATGATCCGGGTCGGAGCGACAAGAAGGTCGCCCACGCCAGCACCCGCGGGCGTCGGCACTCCGGTGAGGAGCGCAGCCGCCAGCACGGCTGGCGCGATTTTCCTGGTCAATGCGAACACTGGCGATCCCCCACTTGGATCCAGATTGGATCAATCGCCTCGTCTTTGCTCCGGAATGGTTGATTTTCGGTCAACCATGATCTTTTATTTCCTCACTGGTAATCGACGGTGACGTTCAGCGTCCCGCTGTAGGTGCCGTTGGCGGTCGTCGAGCTCAGCGTAATCGAGCCCCCAACGCCAAAATCGAGACCCTTGCTTCCCGAGTTTGGAAGCGAAATCGTAGCCGGCGCGTCGACGGTCAGGATCAGCGTCTTGGTGGTGTCGCCCTGGTTGACCATCGTGACATTTGGCGCCGTGACTTTCACCGTCTGGCTGTTGCTTCCAGTGACGTTGAACTGGGCCGGCACGGCGCTGCCGGTGCAGATAGTATTGCCGTTCGCGCAGCTGAGCACTCCGGTGCGCGAGATCCCGACCGTTGCTCCGGACCAATTGCCGGGCTTCAGCGTCACCGTCCCGAGGCTGAGATCCTGAATTTTGTTCAGGGTAAGCGGCTTGACTACGGTCGCCTTGACCGATGCGGTTTGCGAGGCCGCATTGACCTGGGCCGCGAAACCCGCGGCGCACAGGAACAGCAATGCAAGGCGGATGTAGCTGGGCATTCTGCGCTTTCGGCTCCCGCAAGCGCCGCAGCTATTGCTCCGGAATGGTTGATTTTCGGTCAACCATGACCGTCAAACCCAAAGAAAAAGGGGCCGCCGAAGATCGGCGACCCCTCGTCGAGAGCGCGGCTGAGCCGCGGACTCTGGTCAATTACTGATAGTTGGCGGTCACGTTGAAGGTGTTCGAATAAACACCGTCGACGGTTCCAACCGGAATTGTCAGCTTGCCGCCGATCGCGAACGTGGCCAGGCCAGTCGTCGCGTCGAGGACCGGATTGGTCGTCGGCTCGTCGGTGCTGAGGTCGACGTTCAGCGTGCCGCTGACCGAACCGTTCAGCGTGACCGAGGCCGGCATGGTGAGCACGACGGTCTGACCCTTGGTGCCGCTGATCGTGAAGCCGGCCGCCGTAACGGTAGCGCCCGAGCAGGTCAGCGTGGCGGGGCAGGTGCGCGCGCCGGTCATGTCGACATGGACGACTTCGCCAGCAAAGGCGCCCGAATTGGCGACGACCGTGCCGAAGTTCAGCGCGGTGTTGTTGGTCAGCGTCAACGGCGAGACGATATTGACGGTAGCAGTCGCCGGCGCGGTGTTGGCCGCGAAAGCCGGAGTGCTAAGAGCCAGGGCGGCGAGCGCACCGGCGGAGATCAGAACCTTTTTCATTGCGGATTTCCCCACTGGTCAAAGTCCGGCTGCCCGAGCTCTAAACCCGTCACCCGTGGCGCCGCTATTAACCCTGCCCGCTTACGGCTTCCCTCAAGGGAATGGTTAATCGACAATTAGGCTTTCCACCGAAGTGAACATGTTTTGCGCCGCGCGTTCGCGCGAGCGGTTATTGATATTCAACGGTGATCGGCAGATCCCCGCGATAATCGCCTTCCGAATCGCCGGTAATCGTGACCCGTCCGCCGAATCGGAAGCTGAGGTTGCCGGCCGAATCGAGCCGCGGCAGCGAAGGAAGGTCGCTAACCACATTGTCCAGGGTGATGTGGCCGCCGCTGAGCGAATAGAGCTCGATCCGCTTCGGCAGCTCCACCCTGACGGCTCGGCCGGCTGCCCCATGGACGGATGCTGTCCCGACCATCGCTCGCGGGCTCACGACTGCGAGGGCTCCTTCCGCGATGCTCGAGCCGTCCGGCCGAATGACCGCGGCGCCCTGGCCGTCGGAGGAAAGGATCAGCCGGTCGAAATTGAGGCTGCTTTCGATCTCGAGCTTGATGTCGTCGGTACTCTCGTTGTCCACCGGAGCTGTGGTCGGCTGCTCGCACAAGCGGCATTGACCGCGCGCCGGCGACGAGCCGACGGCGGTAGCGGCTAACGCCGCAACCATCAGGGCAAGAGGTTTGAAACCGCCCATGGCCAACGCACTACGACGATCGAGCTAAGACAGGGTTAATCCGCGGCTAACCTTTGGTCGCCCACCTCGTTGGCTCAGGAAATTCGCCGGCTCGATTGTGAATGAGGAGCGTTGATCTGCACCCCTATTGTCCCGCGAACCGCAGCTTTCTATCCCCTCAATCTGAATGGCCCGCAAGCGCTCCGAACCCGGCTCCCGAAAGGGCTCGACGCTGATGGGCGTGATCAAGGGCGTCGCTTATGCGGCAATCGTCGGATTGCTCGCCCTGGTCGTCGCCGTGGCGGTCGCGACCGCTTATCTGCCTAGCTACGGCGAACTAACCAAGCGCTCCGACCTTGGACAGATGATCCGGGTTCGTGCCGCCAACGGCCAGGTGCTGCTGTCGCTTGGGCCGAGCTTCGGCAAGTGGCTGCCCTACGACCAGATCCCGCCCGAAATGCGCGCCGCGATCATTTCGACCGAGGACCGGCGCTTCCGGAGCCACATCGGCGTCGACCCGATCGGAATCGCGCGCTCGATCGAAGTCCGGATCTCGAGCGGCCATTGGCGCCAAGGCGGCTCGACCATTACCCAGCAGCTCGCACGCAACATCTTCCTAACCAACAACCGGACCTTCGTCCGCAAGATCAAGGAAGGGGTCCTCGCGCTCGCCCTCGAACGCAAGTTCAGTAAGGACCAGATCGTCGAGCTCTACCTCAACCGCGTCTATTTCGGCGGCGGCGCTTATGGGATTGACGCGGCCTCACGGAAATTCTTCGGACATGGCGCCGACCATTTGAGCCTGGGGGAAGCGGCGATCCTGGCCGGCTTGGTCAAGGCACCGTCCAATTATTCGCCGACGGCGGACGTCGAAGCGGCCAGGAACCGGTCGGGCGTGGTGCTCGATACGATGGCCAAGAACGGCTTCATCACCCCCGAGGAAGCTGCCTCGGCGAATCCCGCCGAAGTCAGGATCCAGCAGACGACCAGCAACAACAGCGTACGCTATTTTACCGACTGGGCGCTTCCGCAGCTCGACACCCTGATCGACCAGACGACCGAGCCGATCGACGTGTGGACGACCCTC
>DASTAU010000209.1:0-6251 GCA_035712425.1 Sphingomicrobium sp. | reverse complement strand
GTGACTCCGTCCTGCCGCATCAGCTCGAGCGCTCCGCCCGTGCGGTCGACCAGGAAATTGCGAGTCACGAGGAGCATCACGCGCGCCTTCAGCTTCCAGCGCTTGAAGCGCGGCCAGTGTCGGGTCGCGTTGAGCCACGTGTCGTAGGCGACGCCCTTGTGCTCGATCTCTTCGACCGCGTGCCAGCGCCACAGATCGGCAGTCTCCTTGTCGGCGCCTTCGAGATGACGCGGATTGGCGAGCAGCTGGTGCGCGAGAATGGCGGTGAAGTGCTCGAGCGCCATCGTCGCCGCGAGGCTCACCACTGGCGGTCGACCCTTGGTGATCGCGAGCCGCTCCTCGACCCGCGTTTCAAGCTTGCCGAGGTCGTAGCCGGCATCGACCGCGCGCCTGTTGAAGGCGTCGTGCTCGCGGCTGTGGATCGCCTCCTGCGTGGTGAAGGCCTTGATCTCTTCGGCGAGCTTCGGTGGCGCGCCGTCGCGGAATGCGCGGACGCTCTCGACGAAAAAGGCTTCGCCCTTCGGGAAGGTCGTGGACAACGCGTTGTAGATTGCGGTCGCTTCGACGCGACCGCCATGCCAAAGACGGGGAGTAGCCGCGTCTCGTCCGAAGCGTCGGTCGCGGGGGGTAATGCTGAGTTCGGCCGGCGTCGGAAATGTTGTCGCGCTCATGGGGCAAAGATAGGCTAACTTACACTGGTGTCAATTAGACGCAAACGATTGAGCCCCGAGGAAAGCCGATCGGCCGCGATCGATGCGGCGCGGCGGCTCCTCATCGCCCACGGGCCCCAGGCGGTCACGTTAAAAGCGGTCGCGGCCGAGGTTGGCCGCACCCACGCCAACCTCCTCCATCATTTTGGCTCCGCCGCCGGCCTTCAGGGGGCGCTCGCACGGTCCATCGCCGATTCGGTGACCGCGAGCATCGCCGATGCGGTCGAGCGAGCGCGATCCGGCGAGGCCGATGCACGAGACATCGTCGACCAGGCGTTTGACGTCTTCGGCCGCGAAGGCGCGGGCGCGCTTGCAGCCTGGATGATCCTTACCGGTAACCGCGATGCGCTCGATCCCATCCTCGAATCGCTGCGCGATCTCGTCGCCCAGCTGACCGTCGGCCACGAAGATCACCATGTCGCCGAGACCACCCTTACGCTGGTTCTGAACGCCCTCGGCGATTCCCTGCTTGGCGGTCCAATTTCCGAGGCGCTCGGGCTGCAGCGCGACACGGCGCGAAAGCTCGCGGCCGACCGGCTACGGTATCGGCTCGAGCAGGAACATCTGAAGGAATAGGGCGAGATGGGGGGGCGAAGGCCAAGCCAGATCGAGCGTTTCCGCCGCCGGATCATCGGCTCGCTCGAGGAGCTTGGCCCCGGGCTCATCACCGGAGCCGCGGACGACGATCCAAGCGGGATCGCGACCTATTCGCAAGCCGGTGCGCAGTTCGGCTACGGCCTCATGTGGACGATGGTGCTGTGCTATCCGCTGATGTCGGCGGTCCAGCTGATCAGCGCCCACATCGGCCGCGTGACCGGCGCGGGCCTTGCGAACAATCTGAGCAGCAGCTTTCCCAAGAAGTTTGTCGGGTTGCTGATCGGCATCCTGCTGGTCGCGAATATCATTAACATCGGTGCCGATCTTTCCGCGATGGCGGAGGCGGCGCGGCTGGTCACCGGCTGGGGTGAGCACGTCTTCGTCATCGGGTTCGCGATCGTGAGCACCGCGCTGCAGCTGTTCCTTCCCTATCGCCGTTACGCAAGCGTCCTCAAATGGCTGACGCTCAGCCTGTTCGCCTATGTCGCAGTGCTCCTGGTCGTACGGACCGACTGGACGGGCGCCTTGCTAGGAACGGTTTGGCCGCGGGAATTCGGAAAAGACGCGCTGCTGACCATTGTCGCGCTGCTGGGAACGACGATCAGTCCTTATCTCTTTTTTTGGCAGAGCTCGCAGGAAGCAGAGGAAATCGCCACTTCGAAGCATCGGCCGGTCAAGCGCGAGCCGCGAAGCGCCGAAGGGCAATTCCGGAGAATGCGCTTCGACACGCTGACCGGAATGGCCTTTTCGAACCTCATCTCGCTGGCGATCATCATGGCCGCAGCAGCGACCCTTCATCGCCAGGGGATTACGCAAATCGGCTCGGCGGCAGACGCCGCACAAGCTCTCAGACCTTTCGCCGGCCAATTCGCCTTTGCATTGTTCGCGCTCGGGATCATCGGAACCGGGTTCCTTGCCGTGCCGGTGCTTGCGGGCTCGGGCGCGTTTGCGGTCGCGGAGATTTTCGGCTGGAAGGAAGGCCTCGAATATCAGCCGCAGCAGGCCGCGGGCTTCTACTCCATCATCGTCGTCGCCACGCTCATCGGGGTGCTGATCGACTGGTCTCCGATCGACCCGATGAGGGCGCTGTTCTGGAGCGCGGTTCTCAACGGCCTGGCAGCGGTGCCGTTAATGATCGCGATGATGATCGTCGTTTCGCGCCACCAGGTGATGGGCCGCTTCACCGCCTCGCGCTCGCTGTTGATTTTCGGCTGGGCCGCAACCTCCGTGATGACGCTCGCTTCGGTAGCAATGCTGGTCACGTCGTTCAGCTGACCGGCACCGAATTGTTGCATGAGCGTTTCGGGCGGATGCGAAGTTTCTTCAACTGGTTCGCTACGAAGACCTCGACGGCCGCCGGTCAGCCACTGACTTTCGTCACGGCGGTGCTGGTGATCATCGTCTGGGCGGTGACCGGGCCGATCTTCAAATTCTCGGATACCTGGCAGCTGATCATCAACACCGGCACGACCATCATCACCTTTCTGATGGTGTTCCTGATCCAGAACAGCCAGAATCGCGATGGCGCGGCGATGCAGGCCAAGCTCGACGAACTCCTCCGCGCCGTCGACAAGGCGCGCGAGAAGTTCATCGGGATCGAGCATCTCACCGACCAGCAGATCGAGCTCGTCCGGACCGCGCTCGAGCGCTACGCCAAGGATGCCGGCGGCAAGGACAATACCGCCGACGACACGGTCGACCGGCTGCTCGAGCGCTTCTGATCACTGAGCCTTGGGCGCCGACGTGTGTCCCAGCTTGCGGTCGGCCTCATCGATCGCGCGCAGGAGCTGGTCGAAGTTCGGCGCTTCTTCCACGGGCCAGATCCGGTCGAAGGTCGGTCCGAGCAATTTGAGGTCGCGACGAGTAAGCAGTCCGACGGCGACAATGCGTTCCGTCATAGAAATTCATCCACTGATTTGGGTTAGAAACGCGCCCGAGCGCATTTGTGTGCCGATAATTTCGCTCTTGAATCGTTCCTCTTGGCCGCGGCCTCTCGTCGCGCCACATTGACGATTGCAATGCCAACCGCCTTTCCCGAATGGCAGCATCTCGCGCTTTATGCGGTTGGAGCCGCCCTGATCGTCATGCTGCTCCAGCGGATTCCGGTCGTCGGAAGGATCGTCCGCTTCGCGATTTCGCTCGGTCTTTTCGCTTTTCTGATCTTCATCCTGCTCCAGCAGGCGCCGTATCAGCCTGAATTATCGCGGCTAACGGCGAAGCTCGGCCTCGATGACCAGCGGGTCTCGGGAAGGGAATTGCGGGTGAAGATGGCTCCGGACGGCCATTTCTGGGTGATCGCGACAATCAATGGGGTGAAAGCGCGCATGCTGATCGACAGCGGCGCGACGGTGACCGCCATCTCCCAGCAGACGGCGCATGACGCTGCTGTCGAAACGGGGGCGGGAATTGCGCCGGTGATGCTTCGGACCGCCAACGGTGTCGCGCCTGCGAGGACCGGCTCCGTCGACGAATTGAAGGTCGGGAACATCGTTGCCCGCAACCTCAGGATCGTGACCGCCCCGGGCCTTGGCGGGCTCGACGTTCTCGGAATGAACTTCTTGTCGAGGCTGGAATCCTGGAGGGTGGAAGGCCAGACCCTGATACTCGTGCCCCACCATCCGCAAGCCGCCAGCTAGGCCCGAGCACCGAAAACATCGCTCAGCCCCCGCGCGAGCTGTTCGAGGTTGAACGGCTTTTCGAGAAGCGTGTAGCCCTCCTCGCGCGCCTGGGCGGCCGCCGAGCTGTAGCCGGTCATCAGAAGCACAGGCACATCGGCGTTGCGGCGACGAACCTGCCGGACGAGCTCGAGACCGTCCCATTCGCCTGGCATCACCATGTCGGAGATGATTCCGTCGGGTGATTCCTTCTCGAACAGCCGAAGGCCTTCTTCGGCGGTGCTCGCGCGGATAGCGCGGCCGCCGAGCTCGCTCACCATCTGCTGGAGCATGTCGGCGATCTGGTCGTCATCCTCGACCACAAGCAGCTTCTCGTTCTTGAGATCGGGCATTTTCGCGGCCGCCCGCCTCGCTTCCTGGGTGGCGGAGCGCATGCAGCGCGGAAGCACGAGGCAGACGGTCGTGCCTTCACCCATCGTGCTTTCGATATACGCCATTCCGCCGGCGGCGCGAGCGAAGCCATAGACCTGGCTGAGTCCGAGACCGGTGCCGCGCCCGACACCCTTGGTGGTGAAGAAAGGCTCGAAGGCTTTTTCCACGGTATCCGGCTGCATTCCGGTGCCGTGATCGACCACGCGGATTTCCACGGCGTCTTCTCCCTCCAGGCCGCCTGGAAGGTTCTTCGCCTCGATGTCGATCTCGCCGCCCCTGGGCATGGCGTCGCGCGCATTCACCGCGATGTTGACGATGGCGATGTCGAACTGCGCGGGATCGACCTCGATAGGCCAAAGATCATCCTGGAGCATGAAGTCGACGTGCACGTCTTCGCGCAATGACCGGTCGAGCAGGTCCCGGATTCCCTGAAGCCTCACGCCAACGTCGATGACCTCGGGTTTGACCTGCGTGCGCCGCGCAAACGTCAGCAGTTGCTGAGTGAGCTTCGCGCCACGGTCGAGCGCGTCCTTGATGCCTTGGACGAGGCGTGCGCGGCGCTTGGGATCGTCTGACCGCTGAAGCAATTCGACTCCGCTGCTCGCCGCCATCAGCAGATTGTTGAAGTCATGCGCGACCCCGCCGGTCAGCTGGCCCATCGCCTCCATCTTTTGTGCCTGGCGGAGCGCTGTTTCAGCGCGCTCCCTCGCGTCTGTTTCCCGTTGCAGGCTGTTGTATGCTGCGGACGCCGCCGAATAAGCGGAACCCAGAACCGCAATCAGGAGCGCCGCGAGCGTCAGGATGATGCCGATCGCCACGTAGCGGCTGGCGCGGCGCGTCCACGGTTCGACGATCGTTCGCACATACACGGTGCCGAGATGCAAATTGCCCTGCGCAACAGGCACCGCGACGCTAAGCCGGCCCTTTTCGACGCGCGGGTCGTGGGGAGCGCCGTGCTTTGGCAAGGGTCCGCCGCTGTCTGCGAAGCCGGCAAAGAGCGCGCCGTTCTGGTCGTAAATTCCGGCAGCCTCGATCTCCGGACTCGCATGCAGCGCCTTCACATATTCCTGCGCCGTCGGCTGGTCGTCGAAAGCAAGCGCGGCGCTGACGCTTCCGGCCAGGATTTCCGCCTGAACGGTCGCGCGGCGCGCCTGCTCGTTCGCAACGGATCGCTCGTTCGAAAGCGCCAAAGCGACTCCGAGCAACAGCAGCACGACGGCGAAGACGGCCGCGATCCACGCCTTTCCCAGAAACGGAAGCTCGAACCGGCGAAGGGAGGTGCGCACCGCCATTTACGGTACCACCGCCGCTGCCACCGCCAGCAGCTTCGAACTGATCTGAAGGCGCCTGGCGTCGGCCTGACTGCGATGGATGACGAACCGGACGTGCGACTGCTGGACAGTGAATTCGACCACGCCGGGAGACGATGCGCCGAGTTCGGTCACGGTCAGCACTGGGGCCGAATCACCGAGTGCGGCATGTCCATCGCCGAGGAACAGGATCTGGCATTGGCTGGCCTCCTGCGAGCCGCCGATGACGGATATGACCACTGGCCGTCCCCACGCTTGCGCGCCGTGCGCCAGCTCGGAGAGCGGTCCGGCGACATCCGTTCGGTTGAGAACGCAGATTCGGAATGGCGACGAACCTGATGCGAAAGCATTGGGCGGCCAGGTCACGAACGCCGCCATTTTGTAGAGATAGGCCGCCTTGACCGCCGCCTCGGAGACTTGGGCAGCCGCCGGCGCCGGCGCCAGCGCCAGCGCCAGCGCTAATCCCCAGCGTTCAAGGCGCGTCCCCGGCATCAGAATCGCGCGCGCACCCCGGCGTAGACCATTCGCTTGGCAAGCTGCGCCGATGATGGATCGTTGCTCTCCTCGTGGGTCTCGTGAAGGAGGTT
>DASTAU010000208.1:0-3360 GCA_035712425.1 Sphingomicrobium sp. | reverse complement strand
ACCGGCTCGAACAGCCTCATCAATCCGAAGAAATATCCCTATACGATCGCGACCGGCTCGAGCTACGGCTTCGAGGGGATTATCTGGGCGAAATACATCCTCGCGACCCGGCCAAACGCCAAGATCGGAATCTTCTACCAGGATGACGATTTCGGGAAGGATCACATGGGTCCGTTCCTGGCGACGCTCGGCGACAAGGCCAAGATGATGGTTGTGGGAAAGGCGAGCTACGCCGTCACCGATCCGACCGTCACCTCGCAGATTACGACGCTCAAGGGCGCGGGCGCGGACACCTTCGTCCTGTTCGCCCAAAGCCGCGCCGCCGCCCAGGCGATCTCGGTCGCTCGCGATCAGGCTGGTCCCGACGCGATGATCTTCGTTCCCTATGTGGCGAGCGCCAAGAGCGTGCTCGGTGCCGTGGGGGACGAGAAGCTCAAGGGGGTCTTGTCGACCGACGATGCCAAGGACACGACGGATCCCGCTTGGGCCAATGATCCCGGCGTCAAGGAGTATCTCGCCTTCCTGCAGAAATACATTCCCGAGCAGGATCGCCAGAGCGATGCGACGACCTATGGCGGCTATCTCGCCGCGCAGGCAATGGCCGAAGTGCTGAAGCGCGCCGGCGACAATCTGACCCGCGCCAACATCATGAAGATCGCGTCGAACATCAAGGGCTGGACCTTTCCGCTCTACCTGCCGGGCATTTCGCTCAATACGACGCCCGACGATCTCTTCCCGCTGAAGATCGCCCAGGTGAAACGCTACAACGGCACGCGTTGGGAGCCGGTGGGCAAGCCGATCTCCGAGTGAGCGACGCGAACGGCGGGTTTGTCCGCGCCGGCGAGGGGTGGTCTTGCCAGCGCGAGCTTGAGAGGAGCGAGACATGATCATCGATGTCCACGGCCATATGAGCGCGCCGGCCGAGCTCTGGGCCTATAAGGCGGTGCAGCTTGCGGGGCGCGGCGCGCATGGACGGGGCGCCGTTCATGTGAGCGATGATCAGATCCGCGCCTCCTATCACGCCAAGGAAACCTTCGGCGACGGGCATATCGATCTTCTCGACAAGCACAAGACCGACTTCCAGCTCATCTCGCCGCGCCCCTTCCAGATGATGCACAGCGAGAAGCCCGGCCGGATCGTGCTGTGGTTCCACGAAGAGTGCCACACCATCATTCACCGCGCCGTGCAGCTCTATCCCGAGCGCTTCGCCGGCGTGTGCATGCTGCCGCAAGTCGCGGGCCAAGCCATCACCGTGGCGCTGCCCGAGCTCGAGCGCTGCGTCAAGGAGTTGGGCTTCGTCGGTTGCCTCGTGAATTCGGATCCTTACGAGAACTCCGGCGCCGAGGCGCCGGGCCTCGGCGACCGCTATTGGTACCCGCTCTATGAAAAGCTCTGCGAGCTCGACGTGCCGGCGATGCTGCACGGCGTCGGCTCCAAATCGGAGCGGACGAGCTATTCGACCCATTTCATCAACGAGGAGACGATTGCCACCATCAATCTCGTCAACTCCAAGGTGTTCGACGATTTTCCGAAGCTGAAGTTCATCATTCCGCATGGCGGCGGAGCCGTGCCTTATCAGCTCGGCCGGTTCGACGCGCCCTCGGTGCGCGCGGTGGCTCGCGGCGGCCGGCGCTTTGCCGACAAGTTACGCAATCTCTGGTTCGATACGACGCTTTATACGCCGCTCGCTCTGGAGCTTCTGATCAAGACGGTCGGCGCCGATCGCTGCCTCTTCGCGACCGAATGCCCCGGCACGGGCTCGGCCACCAATCCGCAAACCGGCCGCTATCTCGACGATATCGCGCCCGATATCAAGAGCTTCGAATGGCTCGCCGAGGCCGATAAGAAGCTGATCTTCGAGGACAACGCGAAAAAGCTCTTCAAGATCAATCCGAAGCCGCGCTTCTGACAGGCCGGGCCATGGCCAGGATCATCGGCGGCCTTGCAACCTCGCATGCGCCGCAACTCTTGATGCCGGCGCTGCGCTGGAGCGAGCTGCCGACGCGCACCAAAGGCCCGTTTCATCCGAAGCCGGATATCGCGGCGGAGCTTACCGACGCGGCAAAGCTCGCGAAGGAAGCGCGGTGCCAGGCCGCGCTGGAAAAGCTCAAGACCCAGCTTTACGCCTGGGCCCCCGACGCGGTGATCCTCCTGGGCGACGACCAGCACGAGAACATTCTCGACGACAACATGCCGCCTTTCACGATTTATGCGGCGGACGAGGTCGACGCGACGCTGCACTTCACCTATCTCGGCGAAAAATCGCTCGACCAGCGGACGCGCTACCGCGTGCCCGGCACGCTCGCCCGCGCCTTGCTCGAGGGCTTGATGGACGAGGGGTTCGACCCGGCCTGGTCGACGAAGACCCGCGAGGAATTCGGGCTCGGGCACGCTTTCGGGCGGGCGCTCAAATTCCTGATGCCCGACGGCCGCTTTCCGATCGTGCCGGTCATGGTCAACACTTACTACCCGCCGGCGCCGAGCGCGAAACGCTGTCTTGCGCTCGGCGACGCGATCCGAGCCGTGCTCGAAAAGCTTGGCGGCGGCGCGCGGGTCGCGGTGCTGGCCTCGGGCGGGCTCTCCCATACAGTGATCGATGAGGCCTATGACGAGACCTTCATGGACGCGCTCGCCCGCAACGACCGGGCCTATTTCGCCGCCATGAAAGCGGAGGATCTGGTTGAGGGAACCTCCGAGATCCGCAACTGGGTCATCGCCGCCGGCGCACTCGATCGCGGCGCGCGCATGGTCGACTACGTCCCGTGCTATCGCCAGCCAACGGGGGTCGGCTGCGCCATGGGTTTCGCGGTCTGGGACACCTGAAGCGCGCGGCCGGCGCGCTCACGAGCCGGCGCGGATCGACGCGATCTCCTTGCGGAACGCGGCCAGGACCTTGGCGCCGTCGGGTGTGCGCTTCTCCCAATCGGCGATCACCGGCTCGATCTTCGATTTCCACAGCGCACGCTGGGCATCGCTGAGCTTCGTCACTGTCTGATCCTTCATGTGGTGTTCGACTTCATCGATATTGTGATGCTCCTGATCGTCGATCGCCTTATTGAACATGTTGGTATAGACCGTGCCGATATTCTCGTCGATCACCTGCTTCGCCTTGCCTGAAAGCTTTGCGTAGGTCTTGTTGTTCATGATCATCACCGCCGAGGCTCCGCCCAGCGATTCAAGAACATGGTGCTTGGCGATTTCCGTCAGCTTGAAATCGACGGCCGCAGGCCAGCCGATCGCCGAGCCTTGGATCGTGCCGCGTTGCAGCGCCTCGTAGACCTCGTTGATCGGCAGGGTGATCGGCGTGCCGCCAAGCGCTTCGAGGGTCTTGCCCTCGATCCGGCCCTGAACGCTGATCTT
>DASTAU010000207.1:0-6506 GCA_035712425.1 Sphingomicrobium sp. | reverse complement strand
CAACATGTACGCGCCCAACGGCAATCCCAAACCGGGGCCGAAGTTCGATTACAAGCTTGCCTGGCTCGACGCGCTCGATGCGCACGCCCGGGACTTATTGGATTGCGGCGCGCCGGCGCTTCTGATGGGCGATTTCAACGTGATCCCGACCGACCACGATGTCTATAAGCCCGAGCGCTGGTTGAAGGACGCGTTGTTCGCCCCGGAGGCACGGGAGAAATATCGGAAGCTCGTCGCGCAAGGCTGGACCGACGCGATCCGCCATCTCTACCCGGACAAACGAACCTATACTTTCTGGCATTACTGGCGGAATTCGTTCGAGCGCGACGCCGGAATCCGGATCGACCATCTGCTGCTGAGCAGATCGCTGTCGAAAAAGCTCAAGGGCGCGGGCGTCGACCGTACGCCGCGAGGCTGGGAAAAGACCAGCGACCACGCGCCGACTTGGGTTGAAGTGGAGGTGTGAGCGGTGCCGGATGCAGGATTCGAACCCGCGACCTTCGGTTTACAAAACCGCTGCTCTACCAACTGAGCTAATCCGGCGTGGCGCCCCTCTCTAGTTATAGCACGCCGAAGGTCCAGCCTTCGCTCTCGGCGATTTGGGGCGTGAGGCCTTCGGGATCGAAAGCGCGTGGTTCCGTCGTTGCGAGCTGCCTCATGCCCGCTGCAGTGACCAGCGCGTCGGTTTGGTGATCGTTGGGCTCGAAGCGAAGCCGCACCGGCTTGCTGCCGAGTCCTTCCAGCGCAAGGTTCAACGCTGCGCGGGAACGGAGTTTCGTGCCCGTCATGCCGGCGCGACGAAGGTAGATTCGAGTGTATATCTCGACCACCGCGCTGCCGTGTTCGGGCAAGGGGTCCATCGGCCAGATTGCTACCTTGCCGTCGAGATGATGGAGGAAGCGCATGCCTGAGAAGCTGGCCTTGGCGACCTGCGCGGCGCCGATCGCGTCATAGGCGCTTGCGGTCTTGCGGCCGCCCTGGGCGTTGAGGCGGGCATCGCACTGGCGGAAGTGCATGAAGCCGGCTTTCGCGCCGTCCGCGATTCCGAAATAGAAATGACGGCGGTGCGCGAACTCGAGGAAGCTGGCGGCGCCGAGGTCGTCGTCATCGCATTTCGCGTCGACATAGGCCCAGAATTCGCGAGCGGTCGCGGGGATGTCCGGCTCGCCCGGGAGATATTCGCCGCGCTCGATCAACGGCGGAGCAAAGCTGAAGTCGAAGCCGAACAGCGTAGGCTCGCGCGCCGCTTCGCGGATCAACCAGCGAAGCACTTCCTCGCGTGACCAGATGTGGCCCGGACGGATTAGCCGCGGCGCCGCTTCTCCACGCGCTTCAGCGATCGCGATGCCCTTGTGGCGCTTGCCCTTGGCTCCGGACCAGTCGATCGCGACGGTGCGGGTGAAATGCCTCACTTGCGCTTGCGCGGGCGCGGTTTCGGCTTTGCGGCCACGAAGTCCCTCGATCGACCGATCACGTCGCGAACGCGGTCTTCATCCTCGCCGTCGTAGCGGATCAGGACGCCCTCCCAGCCAACATAATGCGGCGTCTGCCAGAAGGTCGCCGGATCGGTCTCCTTGAGGATTTCGATCGAGTCGAGATCGATCGCGACCCCAAACGACGTGTCTGCCTCATGGCTCGGAAAGAGGAACGCGCGGCCGTTGGAGACCACCTTCACCGCAGGCTTGCCGTAACTCTTCCCGAGCTCGGTGTCGGGAAGAGTCAGCGCGAAGGCGATCGCCTCGTCGAAGGTCATCAGACCAGCGGCGGCTGGGCGTCGTCCGGTCCTGAGTGGGCGCCCCGAATTCGCTTCGGCGGTGGCGGCGGCGAGCGGGACGGTCCGGTAAGGCTATCGACCCAATAGTCCGCCAGACGACCGGCCGCCTCGCGCCCGCCGAGCCCGAAGGCGATTGCGGCCGCCACCGCGGCCGAGCCCAGGATCAGCCCGAAGGCAAGCATGACGATCTGGTCCGCAAGACCCATGAAGGTGAGGCCGATCGCGGTGAACAAGGCGATGATCGCATAGCGGACGATGGTCTGCGCAAAGCTGCCCTCGCCAGTGCCGCTCCCCACCAGGTTCGAGACGATCCGGGCGAGGAAGATGCCGACGACGATGATCAAGGTGCCGAAGATTACCTTGCCGCCGAGTGCGGTCACCTGCGCGAGGAAGATGGCCATGTCGTCGCCGCCGACCGCTCTCGCGGCTTCGATAGCAGCGACAAGAATGATGGCGATCATCGCAACGTTGGCGACGATCCGCGACGCACTCGCGCCGGCCGGAAGCACGCCAGTCGAGCGAATGGCATCGTCGAACCGCATGGCGGGGAGCACCGATTCGATGATGGCCTTCACGAACCTTCCGGCAACGAAGGCGATCCCGATCCACAGGGCGGCTTGAAGGACACGCGGGATGGCGACCAGGATTTCGTTGAGCATCGCCGTCGCGGGCCCGGCGATCGAACTGATCTCGAGCGCCTGAAGCGCGGCAATGGCGACGGGAATGATGATCAGCGCGTAGACAAGAACACCTGCCGCGCGGGCGAGGCTGGCGCGAGTCGCGCCCGGCGCCGCTCCCGGCGGGACCGCCTCGGGCGGGGTTCGGACAGTGCCCTCGGTCGACCCGATACCGAGCCGGGCGAGGAGTCCGTCGATGTTGGCCGCGATCAGCACGGTTTCGACGAGACGCTTCACGATCCGCGCGACGACGAGGCCGACGAAGAAGATCAGCCCGGCGGCGATGAGGTGGGGCAAAAAGGCGAAAATCTCGGTCACCAGATCATTGATCGGAGCGAGGATCTGGCCCACTCCGAGAAAGCGCAGAGCGGCCATGATTCCGACCAGCCAGATGATCAGCTTGGCGATGGTTCCAAGCTGGTGGCCGACGGTCTCCTCAGGAGTTCCCGTCACATGCTTCTTGAGCGCGGGCGAGCGGTCGATCGCTTTCTGAAGCACCCATTTCACCGCCCGGGCGACGATCCAGGTCGCGATGAGGATGAGGACCGCGATGAGGACCTTGGGCCCCCAGTACATCATCTGCGCCTGCCAATAGGCGCCGGAATCGACCTGGTACATGCTCACATTGCTCCCTGTCAGCGGTTGCGGCTCAACCTTTGTCGGCGGACCTTTGTTGCAGCTCTTTGCGCTGTTGCTCCCAATAATCCAGCCGCTCTTTCACGCGCGCCTCGAAGCCGCGGTCGGCGGGATCGTAGAAAGTCTGCCGATCCATCTCTTCGGGCCAATAGTCCTGGCCGGAAAATCCTTCGTCGGCATCGTGGTCATAGGCATAGCCTTTGCCGTAGCCGACAGTCTTCATCAGCTTTGTCGGGGCGTTGAGGATGTGCATCGGCGGCATCAGCGAGCCGGTTTCCTTCGCCGAGCTCCACGCCTTCTTCTGGGCGACATAGGTCGCGTTCGATTTGGGCGCGGTCGCGAGATAGAGGCATGCCTGGACGATGCCGATCTCACCTTCGGGGGAGCCGAGGAAATCGTACATTTCCTTCGCGGCGAGGCATTGAAGCAGCGCGTTCGGGTCGGCCATTCCGATGTCCTCTACCGCGGCTCGTGTCAGGCGGCGAAGAACGTAAAGCGGCTCCTCGCCGGCGACGAGCATTCTCGCGAGATAATAAAGCGCCGCCTGCGGGTCTGAGCCGCGGATCGTTTTGTGAAGGGCGGAAATGAGATTGTAATGCCCCTCGCGGTCCTTGTCGTAGACCGGGACGCGGCGGTGAAGGAGGTCGGATAGCTCGGCGGGCCCAAGCGGCTGATCGATCTCGATCGAGAACAAAGTCTCCACCTGGTTGAGGACGAAGCGCCCGTCGCCGTCGGCACTTGCGATCAATGCCTCGCGCGCCTCCTGAGTGACCGGAAGCTGCCGGTCTTCGATTGCCTCGGCGCGGCGGACGAGTTCCTCGAGCGCGTCATGGTCGAGGCGCCTGAGGATGAGGACCTGGCAGCGCGACAGGAGCGCGGCGTTGATCTCGAAGCTCGGGTTCTCGGTCGTCGCCCCGACGAGGGTGACGGTTCCGTCCTCGACATAAGGCAGGAAGCCGTCCTGCTGGGCGCGATTGAAGCGATGGATTTCGTCCACGAACAGCAGCGTCTTCTGGCCGGCGCGCGCGGCCGTCCGGGCCTCCGCGAAAATCTTCTTGAGGTCGGCGACTCCAGAAAAGACGGCTGAGACCGCGACGAAGCGAAGGCCGACCGCATCCGCGAGCAGCCGCGCGATGCTCGTCTTTCCCGTTCCGGGCGGTCCCCACAGGATCATCGATGCGAGCCGGCCCGCCGCCACCATCCGGCCGATCGCTCCGTCTGGACCGGTCAGATGTTCCTGGCCGACGACCTCGCCGAGCGACCGCGGCCGGAGCCGGTCGGCGAGCGGCGCATTGTCCGCCGGAGCTTCGGGGGAACGGCTCGGCAATTCCTGATCGGCAAACAGGTCGGCCATAGAGAACAGGTAAGAGTTAGCCGATCAAAATGCATCCAATCTCTTGCTTAAGATGCAGCTAAGATATATCTGAGACGCATCTAAAAGGGAGATAGACATGGGACATGGGGACCATGAATGCGGCCATCGCGGCCGTTTCGCCATCAGCCTTCCGGAAGGATTGCTCGCCATGCGCGGAGGACGCGGCTGGCACGGCAATTGGGGCCCGTTCAGCTTTGATTTCGGCGACGAAGGCGGCCCGTGGGGCCTGAGCGGAGGTCGCGGCCGCCGCACGCGCCGGATGTTCGAGTCGGGAGAGCTTAGGCTCGTCCTCCTGAAGCTGATCTCGGAACAGCCGAGGCACGGTTACGACCTGATCCGCGCTGTAGAGGAACTGACGGGCGGCGCCTACGCACCGAGTCCTGGCGTGGTCTATCCGACGCTGACGATGCTCGGCGAAATGGGCCTGATCGAGGAAACCGCGGGCGAGGGCGCTCGCAAGCCGTTCCAGATCACCGATGCCGGCACGTCGCATCTCGAAGAGAATTCCGACGAGGTCGAAGAGCTAATGCGCCGTCTCAAGGCGCTGAGTCCCTCATACAGCCCGGAAGGCGGCTCTCCGATCTGGCGAGCGGTTCGCAATCTCGGGGTCGCGATCCGCCACAGGCTCGCGCAAGGCGAGATCAGCGAGGAGACGAAGTTCGAGCTTGCCGCTCTGATCGACGAGCTGGCGCAGAAGATCGAGCGGTTGAAATAGGGAACATCCTCCCCGAGATTTCTCGGGGAGGTGGCAGCGCGAAGCGCTGACGGAGGGGCCTTTTCCGGCCGGCAAGAACCCCTCCACCAGCTTCGCTGGTCCCCCTCCCCGGCAAATGCCGGGGAGGATGTTTTACCGCCCCAGCATCCGCGCGAGCCGTTCGCGCTTGTGGATCGCGTGGAGGTAGACGCGGACGACGGTCGCGTTGATCGAGTCCCAATCCATCGTCTTCGCGATCGCAAGCCCCGCTTCGCCGTGCCGCCGGCGCAAATCCGGGTCGAGCGCGTAGGCCTCGATCGCGCCGGCGAATTCGTCGGGATCCGTGCCGTCGACCAGCATTCCGGTGACTCCGGAGCGGACGAGGTTGCTCGCCCCGGTCGCATCGGCGGCAATGACGGGCAGGCCGCAAGCCATGGCCTCCAATGTCACATTGCCGAACGCCTCCGTGATTGACGGATTGAAGAGAACGTCGGCGCTGGCGAGCGCACGAGCGAGATCAGGGCCCGTGAGTTGGCCGGTGAAGATGGCGTCGGGAAGCTGCTGTTCGAACCAGCCGCGCGCGGGTCCCTCGCCGATGACCAGCACGCGATGGCGCACACCGCGGTCGATCAGCGCGAGGATCGCCTCCGCGAAGACGTCGAGGCCCTTCTCCATGACGATCCGGCCGAGAAAGGCGACGACCAGCTCGTCGTCGGCGATGCCCTTCGAGCGCCGCCATTCGAGGTCGTGCCGCTCCGGGTTGAACTGGTCGCGATCGACGCCGCGCGCCCATATCGCGATGTCGCGGTTCATGCGCTGTGCGCGGAGGATCACGGCGACCGATTCCGCGGGAGCCATCACGACTTCGCAGCGATGATAGAAGCGCCGCATGATGTCGCGCGCCAGCGGTTCGAGCGCCTGCAGGTGATAATAAGCGAGGTAGGTGTCGAAGCGTGTGTGCACCGAGGCGACGGCCGCGATCTGACGGCGGCGCGCCCACGTTACCGCGCGATGGCCGACGATGTCCGGGCTCGAGACGTGAACGACGTTGGGATTGAACTCGGCTAGATCGCGCCGGACCCGCGCGGGAAGTGCGATCGGCAACCGGTACTCCGATCGGCCCGGAATCGGAATCGCCGGGATGCTCACCAGGTCGCCGGTCGCCGGAAAGGCCGGTTCCTTCACGGTCGGGGAATAGACACGGACCTCGATGCCCTGACGCAGCAAATAGTCGACAAGCCGGTTGAGCGCCTGATTGGCGCCGTCGCGCACATAATTGTAATTGCCCGAAAAGAGGGCGATCCGGAGGTCGGTCGGCTTCACCGGAAAGCGGCTTAGGGGCTAATTCGT
>DASTAU010000206.1:0-5925 GCA_035712425.1 Sphingomicrobium sp. | reverse complement strand
TCGACTTTCACGTGCAGGTAGAGATGCACTGGCCGCCCGAGATGTTGCGTGATCTCGGTCCGAGCTGCTGCGCCGATCTCCTTCAACCGGCGGCCGCCCTTGCCGATCACGATTCCCTTTTGGCTGTCGCGCTCGACGATGATCTGCTGGTTGATCACCGTCGATCCGTCCGGGCGATCTTCCCAGCTCTCCGTCTCCACCACGGTCGCGTAGGGCAGCTCCTGGTGGAGCTGGTTGACGACCTGCTCCCGCGTCAGCTCGGCCGCGATCATGCGGTCCGTCGCGTCGGAGACGTCGTCTTCCGGGTAGAGCCACGGTCCTGCAGGCATCGCATCGGCAAGAGCCCCTTTGAGGTCCGCGACACCATCGCCGTTCGCCGCGCTGATCATGAAGACCTTCTCGGGGTTAAGCCGCTCGGTAACCTCGGCTGATAGGCCAAGCAGCTTGGCCTTCTTCACGAGGTCGATCTTGTTCAGCGCGACGAGAAGGGGCTGCTTGCGTTCGGCCAGCGAGGAAATGATTCGGCCGACTTCAGCATTCATGCCCGCTGCGGCATCGATCACAAACAGGATCAGGTCGGCGTCCTGGGCGCCGGTCCAGGCCGCAGCGACCATCGCCCGGTCGAGCCGCCGCCGGGGTTCGAATATGCCCGGCGTATCCACGAGGAGGACTTGGGTCTGATCATGAATCGCGATGCCCATGAGCCTCGCGCGCGTCGTCTGGGCCTTTGGGCTGACGATCGCGACCTTCTGGCCGACGAGCGCATTGACCAGCCTGGACTTGCCCGCGTTCGGAGCGCCGATCACGGCGACGAATCCCGCGCGCTTCTCCCCCTCCCACTCGCGGGAGGGGGCAGGGGGGAGGGCCTGTCCATCCGTCTTCGACATGCCCTTCCCTTTATCCCCTCCCGCTCGCGGGAGGTGATAGTTTAGAGAGAAGCGCTTCGGCCGCTTCGGTTTCGGCTTCCTGCTTGCTCGCGCCTTCTGCGGTCGCTTCACCTAATCCCGGTACGCTAACCCGAATGGTGAATTTTGGCGCGTGATGTGCGCCCGTACGGTTCACGACTTCATAGAGCGGCGGCTTGCATTCGCGCGCGGCGGCCAGCTCCTGGAGCGCCGATTTCGGATGCTTCGGCGCCTTGCGCTGCTCTGCGAGATCGGGCTCCCACAGATTCAGAATGAACCGGCTAGCCGCTTGCTCGCCGCCGTCGATCAGAAGGGCGCCGATCAGCGCCTCGACGACATCGCCGACGACATTGTCGCTTTGGCTCGCGCCATCCTCCCGCGCCTGCTTGCCGAGTCGAACGAGCGCCGGAACGCCGATCTCCCGGCCATTTTCGGCGCAGGTCGCGCGGTCGACGAGGCCGTTGTAGCGCCGCGAGAGATATCCCTCGGGCTCGTTCGGATAGCGGTCATAGAGCGCACGAGCGATCACGTGACCCAGAACGCGGTCGCCGAGGAACTCGAGCCGCTCGTAATTTTCAGCCCTCGCGCTCGAATGGGTCAGCGCAAGCTCGAACAAATGGATGTCCTTCGGCTCGTGCCCGAGCTTTTCGCGCACGAACTCGGCAACATCTTTCATCGAGCTTCTCCATTATAGCCATTGCCGATGCGATGCCCCCGCAACGCAGTGAACCAGGTCCAGGGTTTCACGTAGGACGCGCTTCCATCGCTCGACCAGAAGGTCACCAGCGCGCGCCCGATCAAATGATCCACGGGAAGCATGTCGACGCCGCCCTCGTAGGTCGGGAAGCGGCTGTCGAGGCTGTCGTCGCGGTTGTCACCCATGAGGAAGACGTGGCCGTCGGGCACACGCACCGGTCCAAAATCGTCGGCAGGCCCATGATCGACCTGGTCGAGCACGGTGTAGGAAGGGCCGCCCGGCAGCGTCTCGAGCCAGGCCGGGTAGCTGCAATAAGGCTTGCCGCCGCGAAGTCCGGTCGCCGGAAGTGCCGGCGGCACGACCTTGCACGGACTATTCGCGCTGATCGGCATTTCGAATTGCGACAGCTTCTTCCGCGCGACCGGTTTGCCGTTGAGGATGAGCTGGCCGTCCGCCATCTGAATCGTATCGCCCGGGAGGCCGATCACGCGCTTGATCAAATCCTCGTCCTCATCGGGATGGCGGAAGACGACGACGTCCCCGCGCTTCGGCAAATGCGAGAGCAGGCGGCCGTTGAAGGACGGGAAACCGAACGGGAAGCTGTAGCGCGAATAGCCGTATGGCCATTTGGCGACGACCAGATAATCCCCGATGTACAGCGTCGGAAGCATCGATCCCGATGGAATATTGAACGGCTGGAAGATCAGGCCCCTCAATGCCCAGGCGATGAGGATCGTGACGAGCAAAAAGCGCGCAAGGCTCCAGGCGCTCTCCGGCTTGTCGGCCTTTTCGGAGCCGCGGCGGGACGGAGAGGAGCTCATTCGCATCCCTGTTTGGCGAGCAATGGCGGCGCGTCAAGGCGGGGTGGCATTTGCTGGACGCCGCATTATGTGCCGCGCCATGGCCGAACGACAGCAGCCGCAAGCGACGAAGACCCTGAAGCAACTCTTCGAAGCCGAGCCGGATCGCCTCAGCCGCTATTCGTTCGAGGTAGCTGGAATCTATTTCGACTGGTCGAAGACGCATCTCGATAGTGCGCTTGTCGACCAATTCCTTAAGCGGGCGGACGACGCCGGCTTTGCGGCAGCGCGCGAGGCGCTGTTCGCCGGAGGGATCGTCAATCCGAGCGAAGGGCGCCCGGCGACCCACATTGCCGAGCGGGGGAGCGGTTCGCCCGAGGAGGTCGATCTCGCCACCGCGCGTCGGCAGCGGATGCGCGCGCTCGTCGACGCGGTCGAGGCCGGTGCGTTCGGTGCCCTGACCGGCATTCTCCATATCGGCATCGGGGGCTCGGTTCTTGGCCCGCATTTGCTTGTCGATGCGCTCGGCCGCCGCTCTTCCACGCTGGGCGTCAGCTTTCTTTCGAACATCGACGGCATCGCCTTCGACCATGCCGTGAAGCCGCTCGATCCTGCGACCACCTTGGTCGTCGCGGCGTCAAAGACCTTTACGACGCTCGAGACTCTGACGAACCTGGAGGCAGCGCGGACGTGGCTTCAGGATGCCGGCGTTGCAGATCCCGATGGCCGTGTCGTCGCGGTGACGGCGAATCCTGAAGCGGCGGTGAAGCAGGGAATCGACGAAAGCCGGATTCTGCAATTCGGCGAAGGGGTGGGCGGGCGCTATTCGCTGTGGAGTTCGGTCGGACTTAGCGCCGCGCTCGCGCTGGGGTGGGACGCATTCGAAGCGCTTCTCGAAGGCGCGGCGGAGATGGATCGCCACTTCCGATTCGCCGAACCGAGCGAGAATGCGCCGTTGATCGCCGCCTTCGCCGACCGGCTCTATGTCGAAAGCCTCGGTGCGCAGACCCGAGGCGTCTTCGCTTACGACGAGCGGCTTCGGCTGCTTCCTTTCTACCTGCAGCAGCTGGAGATGGAATCGAATGGCAAGTCGGTCACGAAGGACGGCGAGCCCGTCCAATCACCGACCGCGCCCGTGACCTGGGGCGGTACCGGTACCGATGCC
Organism: Sphingomicrobium sp.; assembly: GCA_035712425.1. GTDB lineage: Bacteria > Pseudomonadota > Alphaproteobacteria > Sphingomonadales > Sphingomonadaceae > Sphingomicrobium. Next base: position 2,358 of record DASTAU010000206.1, on the reverse strand, counting down.
CAGCACGCCGTCTTCCAATTGTTGCACCAGGGCACGGTGTTGGTGCCGGTCGAGTTCCTCGCCGTCACCGAAGCCGAAGACGACCAAAGCCCCGAGCATCACCGGCTGCTGCTGCTCAATGCATTCGCCCAAGGCTCTGCCCTCATGGAGGGTCGGGCTAGCGACGATCCGCAGCGAAGCTACTCCGGCAACCGGCCGAGCGCGACAATCCTTCTCGACAAGCTCGACCCGCGGACACTCGGCGCGCTGATCGCCTTCTACGAGCATCGCACCTTCGCCAACGCGGTCCTCACCGGGATCAATCCGTTCGACCAGTTCGGAGTCGAACTGGGCAAGGACATTGCTCGCCAGCTGGCGGAGGGCGCCGACGATGAGACGCTGGATGGGTCCACGCGCGCATTGATCGAGCGGGCAGGGCTCTAGTGGCGGACTTCGACCTTTTCGTCATCGGCGCTGGGTCCGGTGGAGTCCGCGCGTCGCGCGTTGCCGCGGCTTACGGCGCAAAGGTCGCGGTCGCGGAGGAGTATCGCGTCGGAGGGACGTGCGTCATTCGAGGCTGCGTTCCGAAGAAGCTGCTCGTTTACGGCTCGCACTTTGCCGAGGACCTCGACGACGCGGCAATGTTCGGCTGGAACGTGCCGGAAAAGCATTTCGACTGGCCGGTCCTCCGCGACAATGTGCTCGCCGAGGTGACTCGCCTCGAGGGCGCCTATACCGAGACGCTGACGAACCATAACGTCACCATCTTCCATGAACGCGCAACCCTGACCGGTCCGAACTCCATCAAGCTCGCGGGCGGGAAGGAGGTGACTGCCGACAAGATCCTGATTGCGACCGGCGCTCACCCGGTCATGCCGAAAATCGAAGGTGTCGAGCACGCGATCAGCTCGAACGAAGTTTTCAATCTCGAAACGCTGCCGAAGCGCATCGTGATCGTTGGCGGCGGTTATATCGCCAATGAGTTTGCCGGTATCTTCCACCAATTCGGGACGCACGTGAGGCTGGTGAACCGGTCCGACGTGATCCTTCGTCATTACGACCAGCAGATCGTCGATCGGCTGCTCCAGATTTCGCTTCGCAAGGGTGTCGATTTCGAATTCCAGGCGACGATCGATCGCGTCGAACGCCGGGATGACGGTTCCTTGCACATCGCGATGACGGGATGCGACGACCTCCAGGCCGACCAGCTCTTGTTCGCGACCGGACGCGACCCGAACACGAAAGGACTCGGACTCGAAGAGGTGGGCGTCGAACTGGGCGAAAAGGGGCGGGTGAAGGTCGACGAGGATAATCGCAGCTCGGTGCCCTCGATCTTCGCGGTGGGCGATGTGACCGATCGGGTACAGCTGACTCCGGTCGCGATTCGAGAGGGTCAGGCTTTCGCGGACACCTTCTTCGGCAACAAGCCCCGCCGCGTCGATTATGGCTGCATTCCCTCGGCGGTGTTCAGCCATCCGCCGCTCGCCGGCGTGGGCCTGACCGAGGGAGAGGCGCGCAATAAGCTCGGGTCGGTGAAGACCTATACGTCCGACTTCCGGGCGATGAAGAACGTGCTCGCTGGCCGGAACGAGCGGTCGCTGTACAAGCTGGTCGTCGACGGCGAGACGGACGAGATCGTGGGAATTCACATGATCGGGCCGGACGCGCCGGAGATCCTCCAGGCTGCCGCGATCGCGGTGAAGGCGAAGCTCAAGAAGGCCGATTTCGACGAGACCGTGGCCCTCCACCCGACCATGGCTGAAGAACTCGTGCTGATGCGCTGACCTGGTTACAGACTCTGGACGCCGTGGAGGCCGCCCTTTAGGCGGGTGGGCCAATCAGCGGTGGGATTCAAATGGAAGTCGATGCGGTCGTGATCGGCGCGGGCCATAACGGCCTAACCTGCGCTTATTATCTCGCGAAAAAGGGCCTGAAGGTCACCGTCCTGGAGGCCGCCGCCACCGTTGGCGGCGCAGCCGTGACCGACGAGTTCCTCCCCGGCTTCCGCAACTCCGCTGCTAGCTATACCGTCAGTCTGCTCCAGCCGAAGGTCATCCGCGACATGGAGCTCGAGCGGCACGGGCTCAAAGTCGTGCTGCGAAAGACGGATAACTTTCTGCCGGGCGACGACGATTATCTGCTGTCTGGCCGCAACGGACTCACTCGCAAGGAAATCGGCCGGCACCACAAGGCCGACGCGGAAGCATACGACCGCTATCACGCCGAGCTCGAGACGGTCGTTCGGCTGCTCAAGAAATGGCTTCTTCGAGCGCCGCCGAATGTCGGCCGCAACGTCAGCGCAATCCCGAAGCTGCTCAGCCTGGGACGCGACATGGCGGGGCTGTCGCTTGCCGAGACGCGGATCGTCCACGACTTCGC
>DASTAU010000205.1:0-7595 GCA_035712425.1 Sphingomicrobium sp. | reverse complement strand
AGACGCGCCCATCGGCCTCATCCCGGTCGATGCGCTCTACTCGCCGGTCCGCCAGGTTGCGTACAAGGTCGAGAACACCCGCGTCGGTCAGGAGCTCGATTACGACAAGCTCACGCTGACCATCGAGACCGACGGCACGGTCACTCCGGAAGACGCGCTCGGCTATGCCGCCCGGATCCTCCAGGACCAGCTGCAGCTGTTCGTCCACTTCGACGAATCGCAGGTCCGCATGGCCGCTCCGACCATGATCGGCACCGCCGCGGCGCCGATGGCCGAGGCGACCCCGACCGACACCAACCAGCTCAACCGCTACCTCCTGAAGAAGGTCGACGAGCTCGAGCTCAGCGTGCGCAGCGCCAACTGCCTCAAGAACGACAACATCATCTACATCGGCGACCTGGTCCAGAAGACCGAAGCCGAGATGCTCCGCACGCCGAACTTCGGCCGGAAGTCGCTCAACGAGATCAAGGAAGTGCTCGCGAGCATGGGCCTCCGCCTCGGCATGGACATACCCGGCTGGCCGCCGGAAAATATCGAAGAGATGGCGAAGAAGCTCGAGCAGGAAATGCTGGGGTAAGCCGCAGCTTTCGAAGTTAGGAATGAGAAGGGGCCGCTCCGTTGGGGCGGCCCCTTTTTTGAAGCTTTGACTTATGCGGGCGGCGTGATCGCAGCGATGTGCGCCGCCATTTCTTCGGCGAGCGGCATCATCACATGGGACGGGGAGAAGGCTTCGTTGACCATCGGCCCCACCGCGGCGAGCGCATGTCCCACGTCCGCGGCGCCGTGCCCGCCGCCGACGATCGCGTGCAGCAGCGATTCGATGTCCGGCTTCCCGTCCGATCCGCCTGCGAGCGCGTCGGCAAGCACGTGGCCCACATCGGCGGTGACAGCCGCCGCGGAATCTCCCTGCGCCGCGCTTTTGTCGGCCGCCTGCTGGGCAACCCCCGCCATCGCCGCCTGGAGCATCTCCGCCGACACAGCTGGCGCTGCATCGGCATGCGCGAAGACTTCGGCGCGCGCGGTCTCGGCAGTCCCCTGCAGCAGTTCCGTAACCTGCTGCACCGGCTCATGAACTGAAGCGAACGGCTGATCGGTAGCCGGCAAAGTGTGCGCCACTTCAGTATGGACCGCCGACTGGCTTGCGACCTCGGGAATCGCAATCCGTTGCTCGCCCGAAAGCGCATGGTTGGCCTGCGCCGATTCCGCAGTGAGCGCCTGCGTTGCCAGAGGAACGGAATGCGAAGTCCATCCTTCGGCTTGCAGGCTCGTGAGCTGAGCCTCCGCGTGCGCGGGAATCGCCATCAGGCCGGCCGCTGCGATGGCGCCGAGGAGCGGCGTGCTTGAAGTCATCGTAGCGGTCGCACGGAGCTGCTCGTCGGCAACTTTCGCGCCCGTTGCGAACACCGCGTCCGCTAGGACTCCGGTCGAGCCGTCGGCGTACGTCACGCTGCCGGTTCCGACGACGCTCACATCGCCTCCAGCGGCCGAATAACCGATGCCGTCGCTACTCAGCGAAATGCTCGTGATTCCGAGAGCGGTCAGGCCCTTCATCTCGCCGGCGTCGACCACTCCGTTGCTGTTGGCATCCTGCCACACCGCGAACTGGCTGAACGCGGCGTCGGCCGACGAGATTTGCCCGTCGTCGTTGCTGTCGTACTGGGCGAGGCCCTGAAGGTCGCTACCGCCGGTCGAGAAGACGATCTCGTTCGCTTGCGCCTTCCCGTCCCCGTTGGCGTCGCGGACGAGAATCCCGTCCTGCGGCCCGACCCAGGCCGTGGCGACTTTGCCATAGCCATAATCGAAGGTGGTTCCCGCGTCGGTTCCGATGAAGCTCACCAGGCCATCGTGGTTGAGGTCGATTCCGATCGGCGGCGCCGAAGGAGTCACCGTGACTGTCGTTGCGATGCCGCCCGACAGATACTGGATGTTGTAAGTCAGCCCCGCGGCGACGTTGACATTGCCGACCGACTGCCAATTGTCGCCACCGCCACTGGTGTCGATCTGAACGAGTCCGGTGGTCGTGACCCGCAAGAACCCGCCGGCGATGACATTCGTGCTCGCGGCGACGCTGAGCACCTGAGTGATGTTGATCAGGTCAAGATTGCCCGCAGAGTGGCTGTAGTCCGTGATCGTGTCGATGTTCGAAGCATTCACGCTGCTGAGGACGAAGACATCGTTGCCGGCACCTCCCGTCAGCGTGTCATTGCCGTTGCCGCCATCGAGGAAGTCGTCGCCTGTCCCGCCGTTCAGCGTGTCGGTATTTTCATTGCCGAACAGCTGATCGTTTCCGGCGCCGCCGTTCAGCTTGTCGTTGCCGTTGTTGCCGATGAAAATATCCGTGCCGGCGTTACCATTTAGAATGAGATCGCCGTTGATGGTGTCCGGTCCAGACTGAAGGTCGACCCAGGAAAAGTCGTTGCCATCCAGGGTGAACGTATCGCCTGAACCTGCGTCAGTCGTATTGAGAACTGTTAGCGTGACTTGAGCCGTGTCCGTCAGCGTCCCATCGGACAGGGTGTAGGAAAAGGTGTAGTTCCCGGCGACTGCTGTACCGACCACGTTGAAGCTAGTCAGATGGCCGCCCACGAAATTCGCCGTGAGCCACGACGGAAGTCCGGTGACGCTGCTCACGAACAGTTGCGGGCCGTCGATGTCGGTGTCGTTGGTGAGCAACCAGTCGGCCCTGATTGTGCCGGACGGGATCGCGGTGTCGGACAGCACCCAATTATCGTCGTGAGCATCGGGTGCGATATCGGCCGGAGCCTCATCCGCGCCGGTCAGGTTCACCGTGTAGATCTGCGTCCCAAGCGGCGCGTCGCCGTCGCTGACCGTGACGGTGAACTGGTCCTGCGGATTCTGGCCGGCGTTGAGCGCTTCGATCGCGGTCGTGTTGGGATCGTAGTGATACGAACCGGTCGCAATATCGACGGTCAACGTGCCATAGGTTCCCGCCAAGGTCACCGTCCCGTCAGGATGAACCGTCCCGCCCTGGATCCCATAGGTCAGCGTTTCGACGTCCACGTCATGGCCAACTAGCGTTCCGGAAAGCCCGCTCGAATTCTCGGTCGTGCTGTTCGCGACTTCCGTAATCGAACCGGAAGTCACTGCATTCAGCGTCGGGGTATCGTCGCCGCCATGCACATTGACGGTGTAGGTTTGAGTCCCGGTGCCGCCATGCCCGTCGCTCACGGTCACCGTGAAAGAGTCGGTCGGATTTTCTCCGGTATCGAGCGGGTCGATGGCAGCCGCGTTCGGCGCGTAGCTGTATGCACCCGTCGCCGTATTCACGGTCAGGGTCCCATACGTACCCAACAGGCTGACGAGGTTCACACCGGACGCGCTTCCGCCTTGGATTCCGTAGGTCAGGGTATCGCCATCGACGTCCGCCCCGACGAGCGTTCCGGAAACGCCGCTTGCACTAACGGTCGGGAGCTGATCGATTTCGCTGACGGATCCTGCCGCTACTGGAGCGAGAGTCGGATCGTCGTTCACCGAATTGACGGTTACGCTGACGACCTGCTCGGCCGTGCCTCCATTGCCGTCGCTGACGAGGATGGTGAAACTGTCGTCACCGTTGAAATTGCCATCCGGCGTGTAGACGAAGGTGCCCGCGGCTTGATCGAAGCTGACGTCGCCATGCGCCGGCTCGTCGCCGGTCTTCACACTGTAGGCGAGCGAGTCTCCATCGTCCGGATCGCTTGCACCGATCGTCACCGCGGTCGAAGCAGAATCTTCATTGGTCGTGACGATATTGGTCCCGCCGACGACTGGACCATCGTTGGTCCCGTTGATGGTCACGGTTTCGGTCTGCTGGATGACCGCGCCCTGGGCGTCGGTGACGTCGTAGGTGACCGTGATCGTGGTGTGATCGCCGACCGCCAGATGGTTGAACGACGGGTCCGAAGGATCGACCGTCAGGGTCGAGCCGGCAAGGCTCACCCCGGAAGGCGCCGTCGGGCTCGAGCTGCCGCCGTCAACCTGGTAGCTGACGTTGGTGACCGTCAGGGTCGCCGTCTCGCCATCGTCCGGATCGCTCGCTCCATCGAGAAGATCGAGCCCGTACGACGACGTTCCCTCGTCCGCCGACGAGGTCAGCGCAGCCGCAACCTGCGGCGTGTCGTTCACACCGGTCACCGTGATTGTCAGCGTCGCGGTGTCGGTGCCGCCGAGGCCGTCAGAGACCTGGTAGGTCACGATCACGTCCGTGGTCGCGCCCTGGGCAAGGTGCTGGTACGCCGTGTTGGTCGCATCGAGCGACCAGCTGCCGTTGGGGTTCAGCGTGAACCCGGCGGGCGGCGCCCCAACCACCGAAAAGCTCTGCGTCGCTCCATCGTCAACATCGGTCACGTCGCCGGCAAGCGTGCCGGTGATCAGCGCATCCTCGTTTCCGGCGCCCGTGTCGTCACTCGCCACCGGCGCATCGTTGACCCCGGTGACCGTGATCGTCGCGGTCGACGTTGAGGTCGCTCCCCATTCGTCCGACATCGTGTAATGGACGATAACGGTCGCCGTCGCGCCCTGGGCGAGATGGTCGAAGTCCGTCCCCGGATCGAACTTCAGTTGGTTGTTCTGGATGCTTACGCTTCCCTGCCCCGGCGGCAGTGCGTCGACGCTGGTCAGGGTGAAGACGTGGCCGATGTCGACGTCGGTGTCGTTGGCGAGGACGTCGACGAGAACGCACTGGTTCTCGCCGGTTGTTGCGGTGTCTGCATGTGCGACCGGACCGTCGTTGGTTCCTGTGATGCTGATGGTGACTCTGGCCTCCGACAGGGTGCCGTTGGCCATGCGGATCGCGTAGACGAAGCTGTCGTTGATCGTCTCGCCCTGGTTCAGCGTATCGACGTCACGCGCGCTTCCCGCAGTGTGGGAGCCGTCATCGATCCGATATTCGATCAGTCCGGCGTTGATCCGGATCCAGTTTCCGTCGGCGGTCTGCTCCCAGCTGGTGGTGACGTTGCTCTGCAGCAGGTCGGTCATCGCGCCGGTGCCGCCGTCGTCGATCGAATAGAGCGACTTGGCGTTGCCGCCGAGGTCATTCGACATGACGTTCAGGCTGATCGTTCGCGTCGAAAGGTTGTAGATCGAGGGCGCCGCGAACAGCTGCTGCTCGGTGAAGATGTAGGAATCGTCTTTTGCCTGCGGCGTGTTGGAAAAGGACGCAGTCGTCCCGCCGCCCGTGTTCGTCGCCATTTTTACGCACCCCCCGAAACAAGCCGAGTCCCCCGCGACTCGGTTAACTTTAATTAACCTATCAAAAGTTGACCAAAGTCAATCCTTTCGGTTAACGGAAGGCGTCCCAAAACGGAACAGGTGGCGGACACAAGCCGCGGCCGGACCGGAAGTTGCCAAGAGCTGGTCGCCCGAGGCCTGGCATTTGGCTTATGTGCTATGAAGCGCCGGGCAGGGGGACGTATGGGCGAACGATTTGAGAGGCATCGGCAGCCGTGGCGGCAGGACGAAATCCAGAAGCTGCATACGCTGGCGGGCAAGGGAATGGCGCTGAAGGCGATCGCCAAGGCGCTGACTCGAAGCGAGGAATCGGTGAAGGACCGGGCGAAGCTCGACCGGATCAGGATCGCGAAGCTTCGCTAGCCGGTCAGGCCGCGTTCCACTCGCGGACGATGACCTCCGAACAGTCGTGGACGTGGAGCGGGTCCTGATGCGCGAGCTCCTGCGCGGCCTGAAGTCTGTCGGCCCGGATGACGTAGGCGCCGCCCGAGCTGTCGGTGAACGGGCCTGCCTGCTCGAGCAGACCGCGTTCCCGAAGCGACCTTAGGAAATCGTAGTGGGCGGAGACGACCGCCGGGTCGAATTGCGGCTTTCGGATGGTGAGAACCAGATACTTCATGAGCGCGCTCTCGCACGGTTGTTGGTGCCGCTCCAAGCGCCGTAACTGCTGGACATGACACTGGAGGCGGCGCATCTTTCGAAGGCTGTCACGCTGGACGGGGGGTAGGCGCCGTGGAACCGACTGCCGTCAGAATTCTCAACAATCATCGAATCATGGCGATCTCGACTGTCCGGCCCGACGGATGGCCGCAAACGACGATCGTCGGTTACGTGAACCGCGGGTTCGATATCTATTTCCTCATCTTCCGGTCGGGCCAGAAGCTCGCCAACATCCAGCACGACAACCGGATTTCGATCGCGGTCGCGTCCGAGCCGTCCGAGCTAAAGGAGCTGAAGGCCGTCTATGCGGGCGCGCATGCACACGAGATCACCGAGCAGGCCGAGCGGGATGAAGCATGGCGGCTACTGATGGAGCGGGATTCCAACCTGGCGGGGTTCAAGATGCCCGAGGCGCACGAGGCGGCGTTCATGAAGGCTACGTGCAAATATGTGTCGGTGCTCGATTTCAGCCAGGGGCTCGGCCATGGCGAGCAACTGATCGTCGACGAGCGGGGTGAGGCGGTCGATCTCGAGCCGCAGCAAGACAAGTGGGGAGCCGCGCACGGCGATGCCCGGTAAGGGCGCTAGCGGAGTCCCAGGCTCGCGAAATGGTCGATCCGGCGGGGGGCGATGATGAGGCCGTCCATGCCGGGGGTGTCGAGGACGAAGCGGAGCGCGGTTTCGGCCATGCTCAGCTGCCGTTCGTCGGCAGCGCGGCAGAGCTGTTCGATAGCGGCGAAGGAGCGCTCGTTGAGATAGTGCGCGCAGGCTTCGGGCGCAGCGGCGAGGCGGGTGCCGGGCGGGGCAGCTTCGTCAAAGCGATACTTGCCGGTGAGAAGGCCGCCGGCGAGCGGGCTGAACGCGGTGTAGCGGAGCCCATGTCCGGCGCAGGCGGGGATCAAAGCCTCGGAGTCGGTGGTGGCGAGCAGGTTGAACTCGTTCTGCACATATTCGAAGCGGGAGCCGAGGCTGTCGCCGGCAAGGGTCCGCACCGCCTCGACGTCGGCGAGGGTGGCATTGGAGATTCCAAAGCGGTCGATCTTGCCGGCATCGGCGGCGCGGCTGAATGCCTCGAGCGATTCTTCGAGCGGAGTCACCCGGTCGAATTCGTGAATGTAATAAAGGTCGATTCGCTCGATCCCGAGGCGGCTCAGCGATTGATCGAGGTGGTGCGCGATCTGCGTGCGGCTGAGCGGGGTTTCGACGGGCGGGCAGCCGTTGGGATTGCCCACCTTGGTGGCGATCTGGGCGGCCCGAACGAATTCAGCACCCTGTGCGCGGAGCCACTTGCCGAGGATCGTCTCGCTCGCTCCGCCGCCATAAGTGTTGGCGGTGTCGAAGCGGGTCAGGCCGACGCGGCGCGCGTGGTCGAGCAGGGCAAGCGCCTGTTCTTCGCTGTCGCCGGCGCTGCGGAGCTTCGGCGACGAGCCGATGCCGCCGAAATTGCCGCACCCGAAGACGATCCGGTCGAGCTCGGTCAACAATGCGACCCTCCTCCACGAAACCGAAAGGCCATGCCCCTCCACCTAACGCTAAGCCCAATGTAGAGGACTGGCCATGACGATTGCATTTTACGACGCGGAGCAGGTGCAAGCGCTGCTCGACTATCCCGGCTGCATCGACGCGGTGCGGCAGGCGATGATCGCCTTGTCGAGCGGCGAACGGCCACAGCCGCTTCGGCAGATCTTCACCGTCGGCGACGAACA
>DASTAU010000204.1:0-4291 GCA_035712425.1 Sphingomicrobium sp. | reverse complement strand
GGCCCGGCGCGCATCGACCAGTCGTGATTGGCGATCATGTGCTGGAACATCGCGTAGCGGGCGGCGTCGGGCGGGCTCAGCGACGACGCCGAGATGAGCGGTGGGGCATGAGTCTCCTTCATGCCGTTCCGCTTCGCGACGTCGCTCAAATCCTCGAGAAAATAGCCGACGCGCGAGATGATCGGTCTTCCATCCGTGTCGCGATAATCGATGTTGGCGAGACGCACTCGGAAGCTGTGCGGAGTCAGCAGATTGTACATTTTGTACGCCGAATATTCGAGCAGCACATATTGTTGGAAGTCGGGCTTGTTGCGGCAATGGGTGACGAGCTTGAGGCTCTTTTGGCCGGCGAACAGCGAGGTCGCAGGCGGGGGCGCCGTGAAGCGCACTCTAAGTGGCGGAAAGTCGCAAATGTCGCTGGCGCGGCGGGTGATCCCGCGCGGGCTGAGCGTGATCGGCAGCGCCTGGCCGGACGGGTCGGTCAGCGTGGCCGCCGCGACGTTGCCGCTGTTCCGGTTATGCGCGAACCGCGTGATCGGACCGGTGATGACGATGTGGATTGGGTCCGACGTGGCGAACAGCGGCTTGGGCTGCTGCGCTGGAGCGGGAGTGGACAGGCCAAGCAATAAGACAGCGGCAATCAAGGCGAGTTTCATTGCGCGGACCTCACTACCGTATGCGGAGTCATCGTCCCGCCGACGATTTCGAGCCAGCTGAGCGGACCGCCATAGGCGCGGGAATTGCCGGTATCGATCCGCGCCAGCCGGCCGCGGCTGAGGAACTCGATGCCCTTCAGGTCGGGCGTGTGCGCGACGACGATCCGCTGTGCCCCGTAAGCCGCAAGGACGGCATCGACTTCTTGGTCGACGCTGAGGTGCGGCTCTGTCGGAAATAGCTTTGCCCGTACCGCCTGGGCGTCAGGGTCGGCCTGAACGAGGCCGCGATACCAGAGCGGGCCTAAAGGATCGTCGAGGATTGTCGGATTGCTTGCATCGCCCGCGCGCATGGCGGCTTCCACCCGATTGTTAAGCTCATTCATCGGGAGCTTCACATATTCGGCGCTGAGGCCGCCATGGACGAACAAAGTCCCGTCGATCTTCACGACCGCGGGATGGCTGATCGCCCAGCGTCCGAGCTCTCCTGATGGACCCCATGCAAGGCGATGCTCGACCCATCCGAGCGGGTGTTGCGTCATCCACGCATCGCGGATCTGTTGCGGCGTGAGGGCGGGGTTAGTGGCCCGCGCCGAAGCTTCGACTGCTGCGCGGTTTTGCTCGTAAACCCGATCGCGGACCGACGCGGAATTGGCCGTTGCGAACGCGGCGAATTCTCCGGGCGTCGTGTAGCGCGTGTCGCCGAGCAGGTTCATCGCTTCGTGGTTGCCGAGTACGAGCACCACCTTGCCGCCTGCGCGCGGCGCTTCCTTCTCGAGCTGCTGCAGGCTTCGGACGATCTTCAGCGAATCCGGCTCGCGGTCGACGATGTCGCCGAGCTGGACGAAGGTGGTCTTGCCAGCTGCCCAGTGGCCGCCGGCGTCGATCAGGCCCGCGCCGTGGGCGATGTCGAGCCAGGCCTGGTAGTCGCCGTGAAGGTCGCCGACAGCGATGATCCGCTTCGGTTGAGCGGCAGTCGCGGCGGCTGGGATGATGAACAGCAGGACCGCGAGCGCAACCAGCGCGCGGCGGATCATCCGCTGGAGCGGGAACCGTGCACCGACTGCCCCCATCGCCCCGCAGTGTCGCACCGCGCGCCCTTGCGGGCAATGCTGTTTAGCGGGCGCTTATTTTGCCGCATCCGCAGGCGTGAACAGCAGGTCCTGATAATCCCAGCTGAAGTCGGCGGTCGGCGACACCGGCTTCATCGTGACGCGATCGACTTTTCCGTTGGCGTCGATCGAGAAGCTGACGAACGCCGGTTCGACCCAGTCGAGCTTCGGGTTCGTCTTGAACGTGTCGTACTGATAGTGGGTCAGCGGGCCTTCCATCCCGCTCGAGTGCGGGAAGTCGATGGTGAGGCCGCTGCCTGACTGGCGGACCTTGATCGTTCCATACCAGGGGTCGGTATAGTCACCGACATAATGGTCGAGCGGGAGGGACGGACCGACCGCGGCCGGTTTTGCCGCTGCGGCCTGCACCTGCTTCGCTGCGTTTTCCAGCCGCCCGACCTTGAATTCGTGGAATTTCTCCGGCCAGTTTGCGCGCGGATATCCCAGATAATAATCGAGCAATTCGTCGCGAAGGCCGAGGATGATCTCGCCGTCCTCGCTGTTGGCGGCGATGAAGATGCCGATGTTCTTTTCGGGGAGGAGCGCGATGGTCGCCTGCGATCCGAGAACCGCGCCGTCATGGCCGACGACCTTCGCGCCGCGATAGTCGGACAGGTCCCAACCGAGCGCATATTCGTTGAAATGCGGTTCCGTCGCCGCGAACTCAGGCGGGAAATGGCGGATCGGAGTGGGCACGACTCCGGTCCACATCTGCTCGCCTTGCTCGGCGGAGAAGAGCTGCTTGTCGCTGCCCGGGATCTTGCCGTGGCCCAGCTGCGTCAGGAGCCAGCGACTCATGTCGTTCGCGCTAATCGCGAGACCGCCCGCGGGGGCAGCGTTTTGGGCGATGGTCGCATTCTCATCGAGCGGGGTCTGCGCTCCGAGCCCGTGGATCGGACCGCTGTTGCGGCTGTGCGGGCGCGCGTGGTTGGGGTTGGCCTGGAACTCGGGATCCGTGTCGGTCGAATTGACCATCCCGACAGGACCGAAAACATGATCGTGGATGTAGCGCTCCCACGTCTCACCGCTGACCTCCTCGATCAGCTGGCCGGCGGCCATGTAGAGGATGTTGTCATAGGCGTAGCCGCTGCGGAAGCTGGTCGCGGGTTTCAGGTAGCGGATCCGGTGCACGGTTTCCTTGCGCGAAAGCGTGCTGTTCGGAAGGAACAGGAGGTCGCCTTCGCCGAGGCCCAGGCCGCTTCGGTGAACGAGCAGGTCGCGGACGGTCATCTCACGCGTGACCCACGGATCCCACATGCGGAAGTCGGGCATGTGGTCGATAACCTTGTCGTCCCACTTGAGCTTACCCGCATCGACGAGCGTCGCGAGCGCGGCGTTGGTAAACGCCTTGCCGGTCGATCCGGTGAAGAAAATCGTGTCGGCATCGACGGGCTTGTTGGTGGTAATGTCGCGGACGCCCCAGCCGTGCGCGAGCGTGACCTTGCCGTTCTCGACGATGGCGATGGTGACTCCGGGGACGCCCATCGCCTTGCGAAGCTGCTCGACGCGCTGCTCGAAGCCGGGCGGAGGCGCGGCGCTTGCCGCTGCCGCCGCCATCACCAATGCGAGGCCAGTGAACGCGCGAAATCCAAGCTTCAGCATGATTTACTCCTGGACGGGAACGGGTTGGGGTTGAGCGGGCGGCGCGTTTCGGCCGCGCGAAAGCTTCCACACGCCGACGGTGATCAGCGGGAGGATGAAGGTCGCGAGGAGGACGTAGGAGAGCGCCCGGTAACCGGTGGCGATCAGCGCAACGAGGCCGAAGCGGCTCGCGAGGAACATGCACAGCACGATGACGACAAGCGCGATGGTGAGGCGCTGGCGGTGGGTCAGCGACTTGCCGGTGCGTGCCTTCCACGCGTGATCGATGCGCTCGTTAATCGCGTGCACCGAGCTCGTTCCGCTTTCCAGCAGCGCCGAGAAGATCATTAGCTGGAATAGCAAATGGAAGGCGAGGATTCCGATCCGCTGGAGCATGAAGTCCGATGGCAGCGTCGCGCTTTGCACCTGGGGATAGAAAGCGACCATCGGGATGAAGAAGAGGAGGGCCGGGACCATCGTCAGTGGGCCGGCGATAGTTCCGGCGATCACCGCGTCGCGGTCGCTCGTGAGGTGGCGGAGAACGGGAAGGATCACGACCGCGCCGACGATGTTGTAGCCAAAGTAGGTGATGCCCGCGATCGCCCAGCCCGAGGTTTGCGGATAGGCTTCGAAGCCGCCGGGCACGAGTGCGCCGAACTTCCACAAAGCGAGGACGATGAAGAGGGCGTAGACTCCGTAGAGGAGGTAGGAGACGTCGCGGAAGAGACGCTCGACCGCCTTGTTCCCGAAGGCGACGATGGCGGCGATGCAGACCGCGAGGAGCGCGGTTCCGACCCATAGGGGTGCACCGAAAACGGCATTCCCGATCGCGCCGGCAGCCGCGCCATAGACCGCGAGGATCAGCACGACGAAAAGGAGGTATGCGAGCTCAAACAGCGGCCAGGCCGGGCCGAGCAATTGCTTGAAGAAGCTCCGGTAATCGAA
>DASTAU010000203.1:0-2170 GCA_035712425.1 Sphingomicrobium sp. | reverse complement strand
ACGCTCGACCTGTTCAAGCGTCGCACGCGGGAGTTCCGCGACCTCTCGATCGCGGCGAGCTTTCGCTCGTCCCAGCCGGTGCTGAACGTAGTCGACGCACTAATTGCTCAGCTCGGTCACGGAGCAATGGCTCTCGGTGAAGCCCCGCCGCCTCACGTCGCCCACCATCAAGACCGGACCGGGCTGGTCGAACTGTGGCAGCCGTTCGCCCCCGAATTCGACGAGGATGGAGACGAGGGCGAGGAAAGATGGCTGTCGCTCCAGGCCCGGCAATATGCCGACGCGCTCGCCGAGCGAATCCGTAACCTCGTCGCGGACGCGCCGTACCTTCCTTCGATGAATCGGACGCTCACCTCCGGCGATATTCTCGTGCTCGTCCGGAGCCGCGGGGAGCTTGCGTCTCTCATCGTCGCGCGGCTGTTCTCCGCGGGCGTTCCCGTCGCCGGCGTCGACCGGCTGCACCTTCACGAGCCGCTCGCCGTCCAGGACCTTCTCGCCGCGGTGAAGTTCGCCGTTCAGCCGAACGACGACCTCAGTCTTGCCTGCCTGCTCGTCTCTCCGTTGATGGGCTGGAGCCAGGACGAGCTGCGGGCGCTCGCTTACGGACGGAAGAGTTCGTTGTGGCGAGAGCTTCGGGAGCGAGCCGGCGAATTTCCCCAAGCCTATGAAGCGCTCTCCGGACTGCTGGCGATCGCGGATTTCACGACCCCGTCTGTGTTCCTCGAAGCCATTCTGTCTGGCCCAATGCAGGGCCGCCGCAGGCTCTACGCTCGCCTCGGAATGGCGGCGCGCGACCCGATCGACGAGCTGCTGAACAGCGCGCTTGAGTTCGAGCGGGACGAAACGCCGTCGCTCGACCGCTTCCTCGCCTGGTTCTCGCGAGGCACGGTGGATGTGCAGCGCGATCCCGGCCGACCGGGCAACGAAGTTCGGGTGATGACCGTACACGGCGCGAAGGGCCTCGAAGCACCGGTCGTCATCCTCGCCGACGCGACCGCCGATCCGGCGAGGCTCGGACGGAATCCGATCACGCTCGAGATGGCGATCGGACCGGGAGGTGATGTGCCGCTCATTCGGCCAAAAAAAGACGAGCGCTGCCCGCCGTTCGCGGAAAAGATCGTCGCCGAGGAAAAGCGCGATCTCGAGGAGCATTGGCGTCTTCTTTACGTCGCGCTCACGCGAGCAGCGGACCGTCTTATCGTCACCGGCGTCGCTCCCAAGCCGAAGAAGGACGGTTCGGAGGCGCGGCCCGCCAATAGCTGGCACATTGCCGTCGAGCGCGCGCTGCAATCGCTCGAGGCAGAACCGACCGAGCTCGATGGCTGGGGCGCGGGGCTGGCCTACGGCACGACAGGATCGCCGAAGGGCAGGGTTCGGGAGTCAAAGCCTGCTCCGCCCAAGGTCGAAGTGCCCCAATGGGCGAAATCCGCGGCTCCTCCCGAGGCGAGGCCTCCGCGCCCGCTCGCGCCCTCCGCCATTGCGGCGGATGACGAAAGCGCTCCTCCACCCAGCGAGGCGATGCGCGCCGCTGCCCGTCGCGGTACGTGGATCCACCAGCTGCTCGAATCTCTCCCTTCCGTGCCGCCGGACCAACGCCGCGGCATCGGCGATCGCTGGCTCCAGCGCTCAGCGGGTGTGGAAGATGCTTCGATGCGCGGCGAGATCGTCCGCCAGGTTTGCGAAATCATCTCGGACTCGCGCTTTTCCGGGCTTTTCGGTGACGGTTCTCTGGGGGAAGCGCCGCTCGCCGCGACTCTGCCGGACGGTCGGGTAATCGCCGGCACAGTCGATCGCCTTTTGATTGAAGACACGCGGATTTCGGTCATCGACTTCAAGACAGGGCGCGTGCCTGCCACCGCCTCCGATGTTCCAAGAAGTCACCGGGCGCAGATGCAGGCCTATGCCGAAGCGCTGCGCGCCATCTTTCCGGGACGCGAAATCCGCGCCGCGCTTCTCTATACCGCAGCGCCAAAACTGATTGAGCTCAGCCTTGAGCAGGGCGCAGCGAACGCCCATATCGCTGTTAACCTTTAGCAGGAGATTCGCCCGCCATGACCACCAAGACGGTCACCGACCAGAGCTTTGCGACCGATGTTCTCGGCGCCGACGGCCCCGTCCTCGTCGACTTCTGGGCGGAATGGTGCGGCCCCTGCCGCATGATCGCCCCGGC
>DASTAU010000202.1:0-2980 GCA_035712425.1 Sphingomicrobium sp. | reverse complement strand
CGGCTCTGCACCTTGTCGCCGTCCTTGCCCGCGAACGGGCTGTCGTTGACCGCGAAGGTCATGCTGAGCGTCGGTGGGTCGATCTCGCGCGCATGCAGCGGCTCGGCGATCTCGGGCGTGCCGATCGTGTTCGAGACGGTTGCCTTCACGAGGCCCGCGATGGCGATGATGTCGCCGGCCTTGGCAGTGTCCACCGGCACCCGCTCCAGCCCCTGGAAAGCGAACAGCTTGGTGACCCGGCCGTCCTCGACCACGTTGCCGTTGACGTCCATCGCGCGGATCGGATCGTTGATGTTGAGCGTGCCGCTCTCAACGCGACCGGTCAGGATTCGGCCGAGAAAATTGTCGCGGTCGAGGAGGGTCGCGAGCATCTTGAACTCGCCCGCCGGATCGAGCGCAGGCGCGGGAACGTGGTCGACGATCGTTTGGAACAATGGCGTCAAATCGCCCTCGCGCACATCGTCGGTCGTGCCCGCATAGCCGGCACGGCCGCTCGCATAGAGGGTCGGAAAATCGAGCTGCTCGTCATTGGCGTCGAGATTGAGGAACAGCTCGAACACCTCGTCGAGCACTTCGGCGGGGCGAGCGTCGGGCCGGTCGATCTTGTTGACGACCACGATCGGACGCAGGCCGAGGGCCAGCGCCTTGCCGGTGACGAACTTGGTCTGCGGCATCGGCCCTTCGGCGGCGTCGACCAGGAGGATCACGCCATCAACCATCGAGAGGATTCGCTCGACCTCGGCGCCGAAATCGGCGTGACCGGGCGTGTCGACGATGTTGATATGCGTGCCGTGCCACTCGACCGACGTGCACTTGGCGAGGATGGTGATTCCCCGCTCCTTCTCGAGGTCGTTCGAATCCATCGCCCGCTCCTCGACGCGCTGGTTGTCGCGGAAGGTGCCCGACTGGCGGAAGAGCTGGTCGACAAGGGTCGTCTTGCCGTGATCGACGTGCGCGATGATCGCGACGTTACGCAGGTTCATCTGATTTTCCCGGAAAAATTCGTCCCGCCATGTAGTCGCTTAGCCGCCATGTTGCAATGCAGCATGGCAACAGCGGGGACCGTAAAACGTTGTTGGCTCGGAGCGATCATTTCGGAGGATTCCAGTTATGCCTGGCAAACATACCAGCAAGGAAAAACGCAAGGCCCGCCACATCGAGAAGGGCTATGAAAAGAAGGGTGTTTCCCATCGCGAAGCCGAACACCGCGCCTGGGCGACGGTCAACAAGCAAGACTGATTAAGCTGCTATCGCGGCAGCCGTTCCAGGATTTCGATCCCGCGATCCAGGGCGCGAAGCTCGCTATGGGCGAGCTTCGCCAGCCGGCCCTCGAGCGACGCGTCGGCAATTGGCGGATTGGTCAGGTGCTCCCTGCCCAGCTCGCTGAGCCGAAGCGCCAGGCGGCGACGATTGTTCGGGTCAGGTTGCCGATCGATCAATCCCGCGCGAACCAGAGCGTCTATCGCTCGGCTGACGGCCGGGGCGCCGCGTTTCACTCTCGCCGCGACCTGGTTGAGCGTCGCCGGCTCCTTGTCCGCAACCGCGGCAAGCAAGGCGCGCTGCTGGCCTTGGGTCTTGGCCGCGGCCGTGTAGCCGCCGAGCTGCTCGACCAGCCTTGCGAAGCGGCTGGCCAGTGCACCCGGCGACGAACTTCCCCACGCGCTCGACATAGTTGCAGGCTAACAAAGATTAGAAAGTGTGCAAGGTTCAGGTGAGACAAATTTCGGCCTCGCTTGCCTGAAATGGCTTAAGCCGCAATGACGTAGCGATGACACCGGGCCCGAAGCTTCCGCGAAACGTCTGGGTGCTCGGCTTCGTCAGCCTGTTCATGGATCTTTCGAGCGAGATCTATCACTCGCTCCTGCCCGCCTTCATCACGATCGTTCTTGGGCTGCCTGCAACCGCGCTGGGGGCGATCGACGGGATCGCCGAGGCCACCGCAAACTTCGCCAAACTTTTCTCCGGCCGGCTCTCGGACCGCAGCCTGAGGCGGAAGCCGTGGGTCATGGGCGGCTATGGACTTGCGGCGTTGTCCAAGCCGCTCTTCCCGCTGGCCAGCAGCGCCCCCCTGGTCATGGTCGCGCGGTTCGCCGACCGGATCGGCAAGGGTATCCGCGGCTCCCCGCGCGACGCGATGATCGCCGACGAAACGCCGCCCGAGATCCGCGGTCGTGCTTTCGGGCTGAGGCAGACGCTCGACACGGCCGGCGCCCTTCTCGCGCCCTTGCTCGCGATCGGCCTGATGGCGCTCCTCGCGAGCAACATCCGCGCGGTCTTCTGGATTGCGATCATTCCTGCGGCGATCTCCTTCCTGCTTGCCTGGCTCGCCCTGCGTGAGCCCGAGCAACATCTGGCTCCTCCCAAGAGGTCACCTTTGTTCGCGGGGTTTCGCCAGCTCGATGCGGAAACGAAGCGCCTTCTCAAGGTCGGCTTCCTGTTCACGCTCGCGCGCTTTTCGGAAGCGTTCCTGATCCTGAAGGGTATCGACATCGGCCTTAGCGAAGCGATGTCTCCGCTGACGCTTGCGATATTCAATCTCGCTTACGTCGTGTTAGCCTATCCGGCCGGCGCGCTAAGCGATCGCATGCGGCCGCGAACGATCCTCATCGTCGGCATAATCGTCCTGATCGTGGGCAACGTGGTGCTAGCCGAAACGACCAGCTTCGCGGGGCTGGTGCTTGGGACGGGATTGTGGGGCGCGCACATGGCACTCACCCAAGGGATTTTCGCGAGGATGATCGCGGACAGCGCTCCGGACGAGCTGCGCGCGACCAGCTTCGGCGCTTTCTGGTTCGTGACCGGAATCGCCAGCTTGCTCGCGAGCCTTGGCGCCGGTTGGCTGTGGGACCGCCAGGGCGCGTCCGCGACCTTCCTCACCAGCGCAATGATCGCAGGCGTGGCGCTAGCGATGCTGAGCTTGCTTGATAGCTCCTCCCCCTCAGGGGGAGGTGGCAGTCGCGCCAGCGACTGACGGAGGGGG
>DASTAU010000201.1:0-2763 GCA_035712425.1 Sphingomicrobium sp. | reverse complement strand
ACCGACGCAGGGACGTCGAGCAGCACCTGCGCGCGCTTCTGCGCGGTGACGACGATTTCCTGCGAATTCTGATCGTTGACGCTCTTGTCGTTCTGCGCCGGCGATTGCTGTTGCTGCGCCTGCGCTTCCGTCACACCTTGTGGCTTTGGCTGCGGCTGTGCGGTGCCCGCGAAAGCCGGAGCAGCCATGCCCAATGCGAACAAGCCGGCGGAAGACAAAAGGGCCGCGCGTCCCGTGAAACCCATCCTATTGATCATTTTCCCCTCCGAGGTTCATTCGAACCGAATGTCTCGCCGAGCAGCCGGCGGAAATTGCCCCCAAGAACAAGGCGCATGTTGTCGTCCGAGTAGCCGCGCCTGATCAGCTGCTCGGTCAAATCAAACATTTTTTGCGGATGATCGAAGCCATCGATGTCGATCTTGTCGCGAAAGGCGTAGCTCGCTTTGTAGCCCGCTTTCAGCTGCTTATACTGGTCTGGCGGCATGTCGTCGTAGCCGTTCAGATCGGCGTCCGAGCCGATGCCGACATGCTCGATCCCAACGAGCTTCACGACATGATCGATGTGATCGGCCATGTCCGCGACCGTCGTCGGGTCGCGGTCCTTGACGAACATGCGGACGCCCGTGATCCCCATCACCCCGCCCTTCGCAGCGAGGTTCCGGATCACCTCGTCGCTCTTGTTGCGGGGGTGCGGGTTGAGCGCCTTGCAGTTCGAATGGGTGACCGCGATCGGCTTGGGTGACAGTGCAATCGCGTCGAGCGTGGTTCGCTCGCCGCAATGCGACGTGTCGACCAGCATGCCGACCTTGTTCATCGCCTTGATGATTTCTTCGCCGAAGTCGCTGACCCCGCCGTCGACCCGGTCGGTCGATCCTGAGCCGATCAGATTCTGGCTGTTGTAGGTGAGCTGCGCGCAGCGAAGCCCGAGCCGGTAGAAATATTGGACGTCCTCGGGCTTCTCGAACTGCTCGGCGTTCTGGAGGCCCATGATGATCGCCGCCTTGCCCTCGGCCTTGGCGTGGTCGAGGTCGGCGGCGGTTCCGACCAGTGTGAACTCATCGGCCTGGCGTCCGACCCAGCCCTGGTATGAAGCGAGGAAGTCGAGCGCCTGCTCTTTGGAGCCCGGACCACCTATTCCGACGCTGTGGTGGAAGCCGGTGATGCCCGACGCCTTGAACTGCCCTATGTCGTCGGCGCCAAACGGATGATCGAAGAACGTCGGGTCGAAATCGAGCTTAAGCGGCGCCAACATGTCGATCACAAGAGATTCGCGAACCACTTTCACCGCGCGCGCCGAATAATGCCTCGTCGGAGCCGCTGCGAAGGCGAAGCTACCGCGATTGATCATCGGAAAAGCCAAAGCCCCTGCAGCCCCTTTCAGGATAGTGCGCCGGGTGACCATCGAGTCACACATGGGCGGCCAGCCCTTCGGGAACGGCGGCCAGCGCCGAGCGCTCGGCGATGCGCGCCTCCTCGACCGCGCGGGCGCGGCGGTCGAGCATGAGGAGCATCGTCGATGCGAGGCATGCGACGCCGGTCAGAACGAGGAAGAACAGCGGCGGCTTCAGACTGCTGTACCAGGAGCCGATGAAGCCGGCGGTGAGGCTTCCGGTGAAGATGGCGAGGTACCAGGCGGCCACCGTGGTCGCGCCGAGCTTGGGCGGCGCGAGCCGGGCGAAGAGGCCTAGGCCGGTCGGAAGGATGTAAAGCTCGCCGAGGGTCAGGACGAAGAAATAGCCGACGATCCACCACCAGCTCGCCCCGGTCGGGCTGACGGCGGCGGCAACGGCGAGGAGCGCATAAGCGCCGGCGCCAATCAGCGCGCCGGTCGCCATCTTCTGGAGCGGTGAGTGCTCGCGTCCGGCGGCGGCCTTCGCTTTCCAGCGGGTGAGCAGGATCGGGGTGAGGACGATGACGAGGAGGGGGTTCAGCGACTGGAACCAGGTCATCGGGATTTCGAAGCTTCCGGCGTGGCGGTTCACGCCCTCGATCCACAGCGCGACGGTGTTTCCGACCTGCTCGTAGGCGCCGCGAAAGACGGTGACGGCGAGGCCGACGGCAAGGAGGAGCATGAAGGTGTCGCGGCCGCTTCCACCGCGAGGATGGAGCGCTTCGGAAGGCGCGATGTTCGCGGGAGTGCGTGGCGGGGGCAAATAGCGCTGTCCGGCGAGATAGATGACGAGGCCCGTGAGCATCCCGACGCCGGCTGCGCCGAAGCCCCAGTGCCAGCCGTAGGTCTCGCCGAGCGTGCCGCAGACGAGTGGCGCCAGGAAGCCGCCGACGTTCACGCCGACATAATAGACGTTGTACGCCCAACCGCGGCGCGGGTCGTCGGGACCGTAAAGGTCGTTGATCTGGCTCGGGAGGCTCGGAAGGAACAGCCCGTTGCCGAGCGCGATGGTCGCGAGCGCGACGTAGAAGAGCGGCTCGAACGCCATCATGAAATGGCCCGCGGCCATCGTCGTGGCGCCGATGATCACCGCCCATTTCTTGCCGAGGTAACGGTCCGCGATCGCTCCGCCGACGATCGGCGTGAAATAAGCGAAGGACGTATAGGTGCCGTAGATCAGCGAGGAATGTTCCTGCGAGATCAGCAGCTGCTTGGTCATGTAATAGACCAGCAGAGCGCGCATCCCGTAGTAGGAGAAGGTCTCCCACATGTTGGTCAGGATCAGGATCGTGAGTCCGCGGGGCTGACCGAACCAGTTGGAGGGCGCGGCCGCTTCGTTCATGCCGCGGCTCTCGATCCCCAGACCTCGTCCG
>DASTAU010000200.1:0-3447 GCA_035712425.1 Sphingomicrobium sp. | reverse complement strand
CCGATCGATTCCACTTCCCCGCCCACGGTGCAATCCTCACCCGCCATTGACGCCACGGTCAAGGAATTGGCAGGGCAGATGAGTCGAATTGTGTGGAGGACGCGACGAGACGCGACGAACTCTCCGCCGTAGTGGAGAAATAGAGAGGAGCGGATGAGCGAACGCGAATCCATGCAATATGACGTCGTGATCGTCGGCGCAGGGCCGGCCGGTCTCAGCGCTGCGATCCGGCTAAAGCAGCTGGCGAACGCCGCCGGGCGCGAGCTTTCGGTCTGCATCCTCGAAAAAGGGAGCGAGGTGGGGGCGCACATCCTGTCGGGCGCGGTGCTCGACCCCAGGGCGCTCGACGAGCTGATCCCCGACTGGAAGGACAAGGGGTCGCCGCTGACAGTACCGGTGACGGAAAATCATCACTGGGTGCTCGGCAGCCGCAAGAAATGGGAATTTCCGCATTTCCTGATGCCGCCGCTGATGAACAACAAGGGCACCTACACGCTAAGTCTCGGCAATTTCTGTCGCTGGCTCGCGAGCCAGGCGGAGGAGCTCGGGGTCGAAATTTTTCCGGGCTTTCCTGCCGCGGAGATCCTCTTCAACGACGATGGGGCGGTGAAAGGGGTAGCGACCGGCGACGTCGGGATCGCGCGCGATGGCTCGCATCGCTCCGACTATCAGCCGGGGATGGAGCTTCATGCGCGCTACACCTTCTTCGCGGAGGGCGCGCGGGGTTCACTGACAAAGCGACTGACCGAAGTTTTCGGGCTTCGCGACGACTGTGGGCCGCAGGTTTTCGGTATCGGTATCAAGGAATTGTGGGACATTCCTGCCGAGAAACATAAACCCGGCCGAGTGATCCACACGCAGGGCTGGCCGCTCGACGACGCGTGGGGCGGGGGTTTCCTCTACCACCAGGAGAATAACCAGGTCGCGCTCGGCTTCGTCGTGTCGCTGGATTATGCGAACCCGTACCTGTCGCCGTTCGAGGAAATGCAGCGCTGGAAGACCCATCCGGCGATCCGCGCGGAGATCGAGGGTGGCCGCCGCGTGTCCTACGGCGCGAGGGCGATCAATGAGGGCGGCTACCAGGCGATTCCGCGCCTCGTCTTCCCGGGCGGAGCGCTGATCGGCTGCTCCGCGGGTTTCGTGAATGTGCCCCGGATCAAGGGCACCCATACGGCGATGAAGTCGGCGATGATCGCTGCCGAGGCCGCCTTCGAAGCGATGTCGTCGGAGCGGTCGAACGACGTCCTCGAAGCTTATCCGCCGGCGCTTCACAAGAGCTGGGTTGCGCAGGAGCTGAACATGGTCCGCAATGCCCAACCCGCGGTCGCGCATTGGGGCGGCGTGATGGGAACGCTTTATGCCGGGCTCGACCTGTGGCTGAACCAGCTCAGGATCGGGGTTCCGTGGACCCTGAAGCTGCGGCCCGATCACGCGTCGCTCCGGCGAAAGGAGCAGGCGAAAGCGATCGACTATCCCAAGCCCGACGGAGTGCTGACCTTCGATCGGCTCGGATCGGTGTTCGTGTCCAACACCAACCACGAGGAAGATCAGCCGGTTCATCTGACGCTCAAGGACGCGGACATACCCACGGCCATCAACCTGCCGGTCTATGCCGGTCCCGAGCAGCGTTACTGCCCGGCAGGCGTCTATGAATTTGTCGACGGCGAGAACGGTGAACCCAGACTCCAGATCAACGCCCAGAATTGCGTCCACTGCAAGACCTGCGACATCAAGGACCCGACCCAGAATATCAACTGGGTCACTCCCGAAGGCGGCGGAGGCCCCAATTACCCGAACATGTAAGTGGCTAGGCGGAGTCGCCCTCGCGGCCTTGCTTTTCGTTCCCATTCCGGCAGCTGCCGCGCGGCTTTCAACCGGCGATCCGCTGCTGACCTACGTCCAGGCCCGCGCCGCGGCGATGAACGGTGACCATGCGCGGGCCGCCGAGCTGCTGGCGATGCTTGCCGATGCGGAGCCAGGGCAGACCCAGTTCGCCGAGCAGGCGCTCAGCGAGGCGATCGGCGCCGGGCAAATGGACCTCGCGGTCGGGCTGGCCGCGAAGATGCCAGCCGACAAATTATCGACGGATGCACGGCTGCTGCTCGTCGCCGATGCGGTCAAGCAACGCCGGCTCGATCGCGCGCTGCCGTGGCTGAATGCAGGCGGAAGGAATGGTGACCTTAGCTTCCTGACCCCGCTCCTGACCGCCTGGGACTTTGCCGAGCGAGGCGACCAGGCGAAGGCGCTGGCGACGCTTGATCAGATTCCCGCGCAGGGCCTGCTGAATCCGATTCGCGCGGAAGAGCAGGCGCTGATCCTCTTGAAGTTCCGCCGGACCGCCGATGCAGAGCCATTCGCCCAGAAGGCGATCGCAGCCGCGGGCGGCCGGGAATCGCGGGTCAGGTTCGCGCTCGCCGACGGCTTTCTTGCGGCGGGAGACAAGACCCGCGCTGCGGCGATGGTTCAGGGCGTGAGCAACGACACCGCGGCCGCCAGGCAACGAATCCTCTCCGGCCGGCCGAGCGGCGAGGGGATCGACACGAGCGCAAAGGCGCTCGGCGAGGTTCTCACCGGGCTCGCGGCCGAAGTATCCCGAATGCGCGGCGCCGCGCCGCCCATTGGGCTCGTCCAGGTGGCGCGCTACGCTGATCCGGGGAACAGCAGCGCCACGGCGTTGCTGGCGTTATTGCTCGATGCTCAGGACCGGACGGACGAGGCGCTCGCATTGCTCGGAACGGTTCCGCAGAACGACGCGCTGATCTCCGACGTCCGCGACGTGCAGGTTCGGCTCCTGACCGATCACAAGCGCTACAACGAAGCTTACGCGTTGGCGTTGGCCGCGGCCAACGACCCACTCGCGGGGGTGAGCGCTTATTCGCGGCTTGGCGACGTGCTCGAAGCGATGGGTCGGCACGACCAGGCCGCAAATGCCTATGGCCGCGCGATTGCGCTCGCCACGGCGCAGGGGTCGAAGACCGAAGCCTGGTCGATGCTGCTGTTGCAAGCGAATGCCCTCGAAGAATCGAACCGCTGGCCAGAGGCGAAGGCCGCGCTCCAGCAGGGTCTTGCCCTGGCGCCCGACCAGCCGCTGCTGCTCAATTTCCTCGGCTATGCGCAGCTCGAGCGGGGCGAGAATATGGACGCGGCCGAAGCGATGATCCGTAAGGCGAGCGAGCTCGCGCCCGACGATGCGTCGATCACGGATTCGCTTGGCTGGGCGCAGTTCAAGCGAGGCAAGGTCGACGAGGCCATCGCCACACTGCAGCAGGCGGCCGAGAAGGACCCCGACCAGGCGGAGATCCAGGAGCATCTGGGCGACGCGCTGTACAAGTCCG
Source organism: Sphingomicrobium sp. (assembly GCA_035712425.1). GTDB lineage: Bacteria > Pseudomonadota > Alphaproteobacteria > Sphingomonadales > Sphingomonadaceae > Sphingomicrobium. Next base: position 112 of record DASTAU010000200.1, on the reverse strand, counting down.
GGCGGCGTTACGAGGCGCGGTTTGCATGGAACGCTGCGCTGGTCACGGCGGAGGATGACATCGCGACGCGGGTGAAGGCCAAGCTCTCGTCCGGCCTGACGACGGCGAACGC